>CAMOEU010000020.1 GCA_946612575.1 uncultured Clostridia bacterium | reverse complement strand
CAAATTATTCTATTAGGGTCACACTTGATGAAGATGACCGAATGGAAGAAAGATTTGTTGAATTGCAAGTAAAGGCAGACAAAGAAAATCAATTTATTGAAATTGGGGAAGAAAATGTCGCTCATAAGGCGATTTGCTTTGAGAAAAAAGATTATTGGTACAACTTGACTTATCTTTTGAGCGATGAAAATGTGGAAGAATATCAAACATACAAAGATTATGGCACAAAAATCTTTAATTTCACCTCAAAAAGTGATGTCAAATTGACATTCAGGGTTGTGGCAGGGAAAGTTAAGCAAAATGAAACAACTGGAGAAAAAATTCTTGTTTTGGGAGAATCTATCTCAGATGAAGTGAAAATTGATGTCAAGAAAGGTAAATAAAATAAGATATAAAGGTAATTTTTAAAAATTACTTTTATTTTTTTTTGGAATATAGTATCATATATATAGGTGAAATTATGTTATCAGTAAAAAACTTAAATTTGAAATATACAAAGGAATTTTATGCTCTTGAAGATATCAATCTTGAGATTGAAGAAGGCGAGAGTGTTGCTTTTGTTGGGGAATCTCAAAGCGGGAAAACAACATTGCTTAGAGTTATTGCAAAGCTTGAGGAATTTGACAGTGGAGAGATTTATATAAACAAAATTCCTATCAAAAAGATTGATTTTAAGACTGACATAAGTGTTGGTTATGTTCCACATTGTCCAGTTTTTCTTGAAAACAAGACTGTTTATGAAAACTTTAGATATATTCTTGCGAAGAAGGGGTATAAACCTGCAGAAGCAGAAAAGATGATAAACAATGCAATTATTGACTATTCAATTGAAAAACTTAGAGATGAGAAAGTTAAAAATATAAGAATTGAAGACAAGTATATCTTGTCACTGATCAGGCTTTCATTCAGAAAAGTTGATTTGCTTCTTGTTGACAACATCTTTGATGATATTTCTGATGTATATGTGGATGCAATAATCAGTATGATTAAAAAACTTAAAGAATCAAACACAACACTTATTGTGGCTTGCACAAGACCAGAAATTGCAGAAAAGATGTGTAAGAGAAAGATTTTCTTTGAAGCAGGAAAAGTTGTTGACGACTAAAAAACAGCCAAATGGCTGTTTTTTTAATATTCTTCATATGAGTTTTCATCAATAATTATTTCTTCTTTTTTACTTTCTTTTTGTTCGGATTTTCTGTTTAAAAGGTTGAATAATGGGTTTGATTGAGCTAAATTTGAAAGATTTTGACCATTATTTAGGCCTTGGGAGAGCAAAATTGAAGCAAGATTTTCATTCCCTGACAACATTTTCATCAAGTTTTCTATAGAAAAATTGGACGGATTTTTTGTATTTTTATTCATAAAATTATTGTCTATAGAATTGCTTGAATTAGTGAAGATGTCGCTTGGATAATAATTTTCGACAAAGTTTTCATCGTTTTCCATATATTCTTATATGTTCGACAAACATCTTTTGTGTAAAAAAATTATAATATTTCATATACTAGACTTAGGGAGATGTATATGAAACTTAGTCAAATGGCACAGGAAACTTCACAGAAAAATGTTAAGGATATTAAGGGGGCATATGAAGAATATAAAGATATGTCGCAAGACGAACTTATGACAAAGCTTACAAAGGAAATAAATAAGCAAAAAAGCAAAGGGAATTTTGATTATGAAGCCTTGAAAAATACAATCGAAAAGATTTCGATATACTTGCCAAAACAAACATATCAAAATATATTGAAAATTATCGAAAATTTTAAATAAATCACATTAAAAAATCATTTAATGTGATTTTTTATTATTTCAGCAATTATTTTTGCAGATGGTTTTTTGTTAGTGTTTTTCGTATTTTCAGCAAATTTTGATTTATTTTTTAATAAAAATTTAATTTCGTTTTCAAATTTTTCAAAATTATAGTCTTCCTCATATAAAATTCGAGCAATATTTTTCTTTTCAAATTCCTTTGCATTTTCAATTTGGTCACCTCTTGAGCACTTTTTTGATAGGGGGATAAGAAGCATTGGTTTTTGGTTTGATAGAAGCTCATTTATAACTCCACTTCCTGCTCTTGAAACAACAATATCTGCTGTTTTATATAAGTCTTCAATATTTTCTGCATACGGAATCAATTTATAGCCATATTTCTCTTCAATTTGTTTGTTTGATTTTCCGCAAATGTGGATTATATTGTAATTTTCAAGCAATTTATCCAAGTTGTTGTAAACAATTTCATTCAAAAATTTGGCACCTAGACTTCCACCTAAAACAAGGATGTATGGCTTATTGTTGTTAAAAAAATTGATTTTTCTGCCATTTGTGATCTGTTTTCTTAATGGTTGGCCTGTATAAACACAATTTTTGTGCCGTTTTGCTGTTTCTTCAAATGTTGTGCACATAACATCGCATTTTCTTAAGATGAGTCTGTTTGCAAGTCCAAGCGACATATCGCATTCGTGGCTGATGATTGGTATTTTGAGCTTTTTTGCTGCATAAACGACAGGCAGTGAGACATAACCGCCTTTGGAAAAAACTGCATCCGGATTTAGTTTTTTAAGCAAATTTTTGCATATTTTGACGGATTTTGACAGTTTGAATGGGATTAAAAGATTTGAAAGTGTAAGTTTTCTTTGAAATTTTACAGTTGGAATTTGGTAATATTTGAAATCATTTTGTTTTGACAAAATCTCTTTCTCGATACCATTTCCACCAATATAGATTTTTTCTGCTTCAGGAAGATACTCTGCCACAGCAAGTGCGGGATATATATGTCCAGCAGTTCCGCCACCAGTGAATACTATTTTCATTTTTGCTCCTTTTCTTTTATTTTATTGTTTGTTTTGTTAAAAAATAATATTCTTCACTAAATTTTTAAATATGAAGAAAAGTGTATAAATATGCAGCTTATTAAATAAATATGCAAAATTTTATCATTCAAAAATAAGATGGTTTTGCTTCTATTTATGATACGAAATTGAAATAAATTTGCTTTAAAGCGGGTTTTTGTTTTTTTATTTTCTTTGTTTGTGATAAAATATTCATAGATTATTTTTGGGGTGACTTATGGCAGAAAAGAAATATGAATCAAAAGACATTGTTGTTTTGGAAGGACTTGAAGCAGTTAGACTCAGACCTGGTATGTATATCGGGACAACCAGTGCAAAAGGTTTTCACCATATTTTGTGGGAGATTGTTGACAATGCTATTGACGAAATTTCAAACGGATTTGGTGACACAATAAAAATCACTATAAACACAGATGGTAGTGCGACTGTTGAAGATAATGGTAGAGGAATCCCTGTTGATATGCATCCAACACTTAAAAAGAGTGGTGTTGAAGTTGTTTACACAACATTGCATGCAGGTGGTAAATTCAACAATGAAAACTACAAATTTTCTGGTGGTCTTCATGGTGTTGGTGCATCGGTGACAAATGCTTTGTCAAGATGGTGTAAAGTTGAAGTAAACAAAAATGGAAAGAAATATTTGATTGAATTCCATTCTTTTGAAGACGAACACGGAAAGATTCACAGTGGAATCCCTGTAGGTCCACTCAAGGAAATTGGCACAAGCAAAACAAGCGGAACAAAAGTCACTTTCTTGCCAGATGATAGAGTTTTTGGTAAGCAAGAATTTAGTTATGAAACAATAATAAAAAGAGCAAGAGAACTTGCATTTTTGAATAAAGGTTTGAAGATTATAGTTAAAGATGATAGGATCGGGGAAGAAAATGCTTTCCACTATGAAGGCGGAATTAAAGACTTTGTTTCTTATCTTGTTGAAGGAAAGACTCCACTTTTCAAGACTCCACTTTATTACAGTGCCGAAAGCAAGATTATACAGCTTGAAGTAAGCTTCGTGCCTACTGATTCTTACACAGAAAACACTTTTTCTTATGTAAACAACATTCCAACAACCGAAGGTGGAATGCATGAAATTGGTTTTAAAAGTGCTCTCACTAAGGTCTTCAATGACTATGCAAGAGAAAATAATTTCCTTAAAGAAAAGGAGCAAAACCTTCTTGGCGAAGACTTTAGAGAAGGTCTTGTGACTGTCATCAATGTCAAGATGAATAATGTTCAGTTTGAAGGACAAACCAAGACAAAACTTGGAAACCCTGAAGCAAGAACGGAAGTCGAGAATCTTACTTTGCAAGAACTTTCTAAACTTCTTGCCGACAAGAAAAATTCTATGTTTGCAGAAGTTGTTATAAACAGAGCAAAGCAGGCTGCAAAAGTCAGAATTGCTGCAAAGAAGGCAAAAGAACTTACTCGTGCAAAAAACAATGCTGAAAACTTTAACCTTATTGGAAAACTTGCATCTGCTTCTTCAAGAGACAGAGAAAAATGCGAACTTTTCATCGTGGAAGGGGATTCTGCGGGCGGTTCTGCAAAGCAGGGAAGAGACAGAAAATATCAAGCGATTTTGCCACTTAGAGGAAAACCTCTTAATGCAGAAAAGAAGAGAATTGACCAAGTTTTGGCAAACGAAGAAGTCAGAACTATTATTTCTGCACTTGACACAGGTTTTGGAGAAGATTTTGACTTGTCTTCTCTTAGATATGACAAAGTTATCATCTTGTCAGATGCCGATGTTGACGGCTTTCACATTAGAGCGATTTTGTGCACATTCTTCTATCGTTATATGAAGCAACTTATCACGGAAGGACATGTTTATGTTGGACTTCCACCACTTTATAAAGTTTATAAGAAAGATTACGAAAAATATGTCTATTCTGATGCCGAACTTGCAGAAGCTGTTGCTAGTGCAGGGAAAGGTTATATGATTCAAAGATACAAAGGTCTTGGAGAGATGAATCCAGAACAACTTTGGGAAACAACTATGGATCCAGAAAACAGAACACTCATTCAGGTCACAATTGATGATGCTGCAGAAGCTGAAAAAATGATAACAACTCTTATGGGTGACAATATCGATGCGAGAAAAGCATACATCAACGAACATGCAAACTTTGATAGAGAAGACACATTCATGAGAGATTATAAAAAGGTTTAGGAGGCAAAAGTGAGCAAGCATAAAGACAATGAAGAATTTAAACCAAATGTCATAGAGCCTATTGAAGGACAAATGAGATATGATGAGCTTTTGATGCCTCAAAAAGAAGAAAAGGTTCAAGAAAAAGATGTTTCTGTGACGGCAGGACAGATGGATTTTTGGAGTGTTGGCTCAAAAAACACAGAGCAACCACAAGAAAAAGTCAAAGTGATGAATGAAGAGGTTAAGGAACCTGTTTCAGAAGAAAAGAACGAGAGACTTGAAGAAAGACTCAAACATCTTTTTGATTTAGACTTTAAAAAGACAGAATCAAAACCAAAAACGGCAAGAAAAACCACAATCAAGCCTGCAGCTGAGGAAATTGAAAAGATAGAGATAAAGCAAGAAGAGTTTTTTGGTGAAGAAAAAGAAACTTCTTCAGATGATGGCTCTGACAATGGTGGAAAAGGCGGGAATGGTGGCAACGGCGGCAACGGCGGCTTTACAAGCGGTGTTTTGTTTAAACCACTTGAAGAAGTGTTGCACGATTCTATGATTCCTTATACAGAATCTGTCGTTATGGACAGAGCTTTGCCAAGAGTTGAGGATGGACTTAAGCCTGTGCAAAGAAGAATTTTGTATTCTATGCTTGAGCTTGGACTTACTCCAGACAAACCTTACAGAAAATCCGCCAGAATTGTCGGCGATTGTATGGGTAAATATCACCCACATGGTGATAGTTCAGTTTATGATGCAATGGTCAGAATGTCACAAGACTTTTCTCTTCGTTGTCCACTTGTTGATGGGCACGGAAACTTTGGTTCGGTGGATGGGGATTCTGCTGCCGCAATGAGATATACTGAAGCAAGACTCACTCCGCTTTCACTTGAGCTTCTTAGAGATCTTGAAAAAGACACTGTAAGATGGGGGCTTAACTTTGATGACACATTAAAAGAGCCTGAAATTTTGCCAGGAAGATTTCCAAACTTGCTTGTAAACGGAACTTCCGGAATTGCGGTTGGTGTTGCGACAAACATTCCACCACACAATTTGGGCGAGGTTATTGATGGGGTTGTTGCTTACATTGACAATCCAAACATTTCTCTTGACAATATGATGAAAATCATAAAGGGGCCAGACTTCCCTACAGGTGGTGAGCTTATCTTGGGAGAAGGGCTCAGAGCTGCTTATGAAACCGGAAAAGGCAAAATTACAATCAGAGCAAAAGTTGGTGTGGAGACAAATGGTGACAAACAAAGCATAATTATCACAGAAATTCCTTATCAAGTAAACAAAGCATTGCTTTTGCAAAAAATTGCCGAACTTAAGGAAAAGAACAAAGACAAACTTTCTGTCATAAGCGAGATAAGAGATGAAAGTGACAGAACTGGTATGAGAGTTGTCATTCGTCTTAAGAAAGAGGCAAATGTAAAGAAGATTTTGGGATATTTGTATCAATCTACAAACTTGCAAACATCATTCTCTTTCAGTATGATTGCAATTGCAGGTGGAAAACCAAAACAAATGGGGCTTCTTGACATCATTTCATATTACACAGCTTATCAAAGAGATGTGATTGTGAGAAGAACTAAGTTTGACCTTAATGTTGCAAAAGAAAGGGCACATATCATTGAAGGTCTTCTTATTGCAATCAAAAATATTGATGCTGTGATAAAGATTATCAAAACTTCTGCAAATGTTTCGGAAGCAAAACAAAGACTTCGAGATAAGTTTGCTCTTTCAGAAAAACAGGCTCAAGCAATTTTGGATATGAGACTTGCAAGACTTGTTAATCTGGAAGTTAACAAACTTGAAGAAGAACTTAAGGAACTTAAACTTAAAATTAAAGAACTTGAAGATATTTTGGGCTCTAAGAAACTTCAACTTGAAGTTGTTAAGAAAGAAATTTTGGAAATTAAGAAAAAATATAACACTCCAAGAAGATCTGTCGAAATCAAGAGTGATGAAATTGTGCTTACAAAAATTGAAGATATGGAAGACACAAAGGACTATCTCATTGCACTCTCTGCTGGAAGAACTCTCAAGAAAGTCAGCACAAAGAATTATGCAAAATCACAAAAGGTGCTTACTGAAAATTCGACACTATTCGACATTCACACGGCTGTTTTGGAAGTTAAACCAAGCGACACTGTGCTTATCTTCACAGACAGGGGAAATTGCATCAAAATGCAAGTTGACAAAATTCCTGAATGCAAGTGGAAAGATAAGGGTGTTTCACTTAAAAACCTTGACAAGGCTGCAGACATTATGGAAACTCCTGTTTCTGTGCTTAAAGTCGAAGGAAGCGGCGAGATTGTTATGTTTACAAAACAAGGTATGGTTAAGCGAACTTCAGAAAAAGATCTTGTTGTGGCAAAATCATTCTATCAGACAATCAAACTTTCTGATGACGATGTGCTTCTTTCTGTCGAACACGAAAGGGCTGGAAGAAGTCTTGTTATGCTTTCAAAAAATGGCTATTGTGTAAACTTCGAAAAAGGCGAAGTGACCGTTCAAGGCAGAATTGCAGGCGGGGTTAAGGGAATCAATCTTGAAGACAAAGACTTTGTTGTTTATGCAGGACAAAGTGTCAATGGCGAATATATGATTGTCACAAACAATGGCTTTGCAAAAAGACTTTCTGCTCTCTCAATTCCGCTTTGTGCAAGATACAGAAAAGGTGTCAAGTACATCAACTTTGAAAAGGGTGGAAAGGCAGTTTCGTTTGCTTGTGATTGTGACAAGATTGTTGCTGACTTTGGACTTAAGTTTGGGCTCTTGGAAAAGAAATCTGTCAAATCGACAAATGATAGGCTTTCTGCCGGAGATGAAGCAATCAAAAAGAGATTTTTGGGAATTTATCCATATTTTGACTAGCCTAGTGGCTAGTCTTTTTTTATAATTTGAAAAAAATTTTAAGAAATAATTATAAGAAAAACTATTTTTCACACGGTAAATAGGTATTTTCAGTGATATTTAGATTATTTTATAATTTTTATAATTAAATATAAAATATTTAAAAATTATTTTGTTTTTTGTCGATTTTTGTTTATAATAATCATATGAAGAAGAGTTTTTTCTTTGTTTTTGCATTTTTGTTTGTTGCACTTGCTTGTGTAACTTTTTCTGCATGTGGACAAACTGAGAAAAATTCTGTTGAAGGTGGAGAGAATATTTCTGCTGTCACAGAAGACGACCAAGAGGTGAGTGCAAATTACAATTATAATTATGATAATTGGTATGAATTTGGAAAGAATAATGATATTACAATTTATTATCACTCTGGCTCAACTACTGCAATGAATATATCAAGTGCAGAAGAATTAGCAAGATTTATGTTTTTGGCAAATGATAATTGGGGATTGTCAGGCACATCTTACAAGTGGAGAGAGCTCAATATTTATATCACTGCAGATATTGATATGAGCAGGCTTAGTTGGGTGCCACTTGGCACGAATGACAAACCTTACACAGGATGTTTTTATGGACAAGGTCATGATATTAGTGGAATCAATATTAACATTTCAGAGAGAGCTTTGAATGGCTTATGTGGATTTTTTGGATGTACACAAAAAGCCTCTTCAAATATTTATGATTTGTCAGTTGGAGTCAACATAGATATTACAAACACAGGCGGTGTTAGTATATTGTATGTTGGTGGGTTGGTTGGCGCTGCTGATTTCACTTATATTTATAGATGTGCTGTTAGAGGATCTATTAATGTAAAAGGTGTTTCCTTAATGGCTGTTGTTGGTGGGCTTGTTGGTTACTCTGTTAACAACAATGTTTACTTAGAAAATTGTGTAAATTATTCAACAGTAAGTGTTTCAAAATCTTCTAACGCTTTTGTTGGTGGTATTATTGGTGGTGGCGAGAAGTGTGACTTAAAAAGTTGCTTAAATCTGGGTAGTGTTACACAATATGGAACTAATTTTGGTGGCATTGCTGGAAAAATCATGACTGGAAGTATAATTGCTTGCTCTGATTATGGGAATGTTTATAAGAAAAATTCTGAATTTAGTCATATT
>CAMOEU010000019.1 GCA_946612575.1 uncultured Clostridia bacterium | reverse complement strand
ATATAAAACCATCAGACATTCTCTCAAGTTTTTGAGAACTGTTTTTGATGACATTAGCAGTGTTCTTTCAGAAGAACATATCAATGTTAAATGTGCTGACGGAAGAAACCTCGCTGCCCTTCTTGCTTATGGCATTTCTTGCTGCAAGAATGAAAAAGTGGAAGAAAAATATTATAAAACATTGAATCTCGTTGTTGACAAAGGTGTTAAAACAGACATTAAAGACAATAAAGGACTCACAGCAGTTGATTATTTGTTCTGGTCAAAACCATCTACACGAAGAAGTGAAATGCTTATCAAAATAGGTAGAGAAGATATCGTTAAAAACCGTGCTTAATTCATCAAAAAAATGCTTCAATTTGAAGCATTTTTTTATTTTCCCAACATCTTTTTAAGAAATTGCCCTGTATAACTTTCTTTAACCTTAACAACATCTTCTGGGGTTCCTTTTGCAATAACAGTTCCGCCTGCATCTCCACCTTCTGGACCAATGTCAATAATATAATCTGCACACTTGATCACATCAAGATTGTGTTCGATAACAACAACTGTGTTTCCACCTTCAACAAGTCTCTGCAAAATTGAGATGAGTTTTTTCACATCATACATATGAAGCCCTGTTGTTGGCTCATCCATAATATAAAGAGTCTTCCCTGTGCTTCTTCTTGCAAGTTCGGTAGCAAGTTTCACTCTTTGTGCCTCACCACCAGAAAGAGTTGTCGCTGGCTGACCAAGCTTGATATAAGAAAGACCAACATCATAAAGTGCCTGAATTTTGGTTTTGATTGTAGGAATATTTTCAAAAAAGCTTAATGCCTCTTCCACAGTCATATCAAGCACATCACTGATTGATTTGCCCTTATACTTAACTTCCAAAGTTTCTCTATTATATCTTTTGCCGTGACAAACTTCACAAGGCACAGTCATATCTGGCAAGAAATACATTTCGATTTCCTTAACCCCTGCACCTTCACAAGTTTCACATCTTCCGCCTTTGATATTGAAACTGAATCTACCAGAAGTATAACCCTTTGCCTTTGCATCTGGAGTTTGAGCAAACAAGTCTCTTATTGCAGTAAACACACCTGTGTATGTCGCTGGGTTTGACCTTGGAGTTCTGCCAATTGGAGCTTGGTCTATTGCAATAACTTTATCCAAAACTTCAATGTTTTTGATTTCTTTAAACTTTCCAAGTTCGAGTTTGCTTCCATTGAGATTGTTTGACAAATATGGATACAAAATGCCGTTGACAAGGCTTGATTTTCCACTTCCAGAAACACCTGTCACACAAGTGAACACTCCTGTTGGAATTTCAACATCAATATCTTTAAGATTGTTTTGTTTTGCACCAAGAATTTTTATATAATCTTTTGGTTTTCTTCTTGTTGAAGGCACTTCAATCTTTTCCTCTCCCCTAAGGAATTTTGCTGTGACAGATTTGTCAGATTTCATAACCTCTTCAACAGTTCC
Source organism: uncultured Clostridia bacterium (assembly GCA_946612575.1). GTDB lineage: Bacteria > Bacillota > Clostridia > Christensenellales > UBA1242 > Caccovivens. The sequence continues at coordinate 7,579 of CAMOEU010000019.1, read as the reverse complement.
GCAAGCAACAATTTCGCCACCGTGCACACCTGCATAAGGACCAACATCCACCAAAAAGTCTGCCGCTCTGATTGTGTCTTCATCGTGTTCGACAACAATAAGTGTGTTTCCAAGAGATTGAAGTTTTTTAAGCGAAGCAAGCAGTTTTTCATTATCTCTTTGATGAAGTCCAATTGATGGTTCATCCAAAATGTAAAGCACCCCAACAAGTCCACTTCCAATTTGAGTGGCAAGTCTGATTCTCTGTGCTTCTCCACCAGACAAAGTTTCTGCCGAACGATTTAGATTTAAGTATGAAAGTCCAACATCTTTCAAGAAGTTTAACCTTGCCAAAATTTCTTTCAAAATTGGAGCTGCAATTTGCGACTTTGTTTTGTTTAATTGCAAATTTTCAAACACCGGAATCAATTTTTCGACACTCAATTCACAATAATCAAAAATATCTTTTTTGTTTATCTTTACAGCAAGAGCAGATTCGTTAAGTCTTTTTCCATGGCAGTATGCACAAGGTTGTTCTCTCATAAATCTTCCAATTTCATACTTAACATATTCGCTTGAAGTCTCTTCAAATCTTCTTCTTAAATTGTTTATAATTCCTTCAAAAACAACATTCACTTGTCTTTTGCCGTGTTCAGTCTCGACAGTAAGATCAATTTTTTCTGTTCCTGTGCCATAAAGCAAAATCTTTTGTTTGTCTTTTGGAAGTTTGTTTAATGGTGTGTTTAGGTCAATATCATATTGCTTTGAAATCGCATCAAAATATGCCCTTGCCATAGAGCCTTCTTCCATTCTCCAACCAGTGATGTTTAATGCACCTTCGCTGATGGACAAATTGCTGTTTTTAAGCACAAGTCCTTCATCAATATCCATTGTGTATCCAAGTCCAGAGCAGTGAGAGCAAGCCCCATATGGTGCATTGAAAGAGAAAAGCCTTGGAGAAATTTCTTCCAAAGTCCAACCACATTCAGGACAAGCATAATTTACGGAGAAAAGTTCTCTCTTTTCGTCCATTTGAGCATAAACAAGCCCATCTGCAAGTTTGAGTGCAGTCTCGACACTGTCAGTCAATCTTGTATCTTTTCCTTCTTTCAAAACAATCCTGTCAATAACGACATTGATGGTGTGTTTGATGTTTTTGTCAAGCATAATTGTTTCATCAAGTGTGAAGATATTTCCATCCACCTCAACTCTTGTGAAACCACTCTTTTTCAGACTCTCAAACAGCTTTTCATGTCTTCCTTTTTGTCCCCTGACAACTGGAGCCAAAATTGTGACCTTGACACCTTCGCCATAAGATTTTATTACATCGACAATTTCATCGATTGATTGTTGTTTAACTTCGCCATGACCATTTGGACAATATGGTGTGCCCACTCTTGCAAACAAAAGTCTGAGATAGTCATAAATCTCTGTTATTGTGCCCACTGTCGAACGAGGATTTCTGTTTGTCGTTTTTTGGTCAATAGAAATAGATGGCGAAAGCCCTTCAATAACTTCCACATCTGGCTTTTGTGCCTGTCCCAAAAACATTCTTGCATAAGAAGACAAACTTTCAATATATCTTCTTTGACCTTCAGCAAAAATCGTGCCAAAGGCAAGAGAAGATTTCCCGGAGCCGCTGACTCCAGTAAAAACAATAAATTTATCTCTTGGGATTGTGAGACTCACATTTTTAAGATTGTTTTCTTTTGCACCTTTAATGATAATTTCGTTTAACATATCTTCACCTATGTCTGATTATAACACTTTTCTACCCATTTTAACAATAAAAAAAGACTGAATATATCAGCCTTTATCATTTCTTACTTAACTCCCAAAATGTCAAGCACTTCTTTGATTGCTTTCATTGCTTTGTCCATTTGTGCTTTTGTGTGAGTTGCTGTATAGCTTGTTCTTAAGAGTGCCATTCCAACTGGAGTTGCTGGAGAAACAACTGGGTTTACATAAACACCTCTTTCAAGCAAAAGTTTGCAAGCCATATAAGCTTTTTCATCTTGATAAACATAAATAGGAATGATTGGAGTTGGAGCATCAATAATCTTTACTCCAAGTTTTTTAAGACCATTTCTCATATATTCAGAAATGTTAAACAAATCCTTAACTCTTTGTGGATTTTCTTCCAAAATTCTCAAACTTTCAAGTGCACATGCAGCAGATGCTGGTGTCATTGAAGCAGAGAAGATATATGGTCTTGATGTGTGCATAACATAGTCAACAACCTCTTTTGTTGAAGCCATATAACCACCCAAACTTGCAAGTGATTTTGAGAATGTGCCCATATAAATATCAACATCATCTTCAAGTCCAAAATATTCAGCTGTTCCTCTTCCGTGTTCTCCAAGAACTCCCAAAGAGTGAGCGTCATCAACCATTACTCTTGCACCATATTTTTTTGCAAGTTTAACAATTTCTGGCAATTTGCAAATTTCACCAGACATACTGAAAACACCATCTGTGACAATCAAAATACCTTTGTCAGCAGGCACTTTCTTAAGTTTTTCTTCCAAATCTTTCATATCGCTGTGTTTATATCTTATCATTTCGCCATAAGAAAGTCTGCAAGCATCATAAATTGAAGCATGGTTTTCTCTGTCGCACAAAATAACATCGTGCATTCCTGCAATTGCACTGATAATTCCAAGGTTTGATTGGAAACCTGTGCTGAATGTCATAACCGCTTCTTTATGCAAAAACTTTGCAAGTTCTCTTTCAAGAGTCTTGTGAAGATCAAGTGTTCCGTTCAAAAATCTAGAACCACTGTTTCCTGAACCATACTTTTTGAGTGCTTCAATTCCAGCATTGATAACTCTAGGATTTGAAGTGAGTCCAAGATAGTTGTTTGAGCCGATCATAATTGTATCAATCCCTTCCATAACAACTTGTGTGTCTTGTCCACTTGTCAATTCGTGAAAGTAAGGATAAATTCCTTTTTCCTTTGCCACTGTATAATTATGTTCCCCTTTAGTCTTTTCAAAGATATCCATTTTTGTCTCCTTTAACAAAACATTACTCTATAATGATACAAAAAAAATGTGTTTAAAGTCAAATAAACACATTAAAAAACTTAAAATTTTTAAACTATTTTTTGTTTAATCTTTTTTTGAGCTCACCTATCTTTGTCCTAAGCTCGATTGCTCTTTCAAAGTCAAGTTGAGAAGAAGCGATTTTCATCATTGCAGTAAGTCTTTCAATCTCGGCAGGAATATCCTTCTTAGAAAGTCCGTCACTGTCCACCTTCTTGCTGATTTCAAGTGTGTTTTTGATTTTTGAAACAATTGTCTTTGGAACAATATTGTGCTCTTTGTTGAATTTTTCTTGAATTTCCCTACGACGATTTGTTTCATTTATTGCATTTTCCATTGATTTTGTAATGTTGTCTGCATACATAACAACTCTTCCATTTGCATTTCTAGCTGCACGACCAATTGTTTGAATGAGAGCCCCTTCGCTTCGCAAGAAACCTTCCTTGTCCGCATCCAAAATGCAAACAAGTTCCACTTCTGGCATATCAAGACCTTCTCTAAGCAAATTTATGCCCACCAGAATATCAAACTCACCTTGTCTAAGCCCGTTTATTATCTCGACTCTTTCCATTGTGTCAATTTCAGAGTGAAGATATTTCACCTTAAACTCTCTATCCGCAAGATAAGTGGTCAGACTTTCCGCCATTTTCTTGGTAAGAGTTGTCACAAGCACTCTTGCACCTGCATCAATCGTTTTTCTGCACTCTTGCATCAAAGACTCAACCTGATTTTTGATAGGCTTAACTTCAATCTTAGGGTCAAGAAGACCTGTTGGTCTAATCACCTGTTCAACAATCTGCCCAGCCTTTGAAACTTCATATTGCGATGGTGTTGCAGAAACATAGATTGTCTGTCTAAGTTTTTTCTCAAATTCATCAAACTTGAGTGGTCTATTATCCTTTGCCGCTTCAAGTCTAAATCCAAAATCAACAAGCGGAGTTTTTCTTGCTCTGTCGCCGTTATACATCGCTCTTATTTGCGGAATTGTCATATGACTTTCATCAATGATGGTAAGAAAGTCTTTTGGAAAATAGTCAATAAGTGTGTATGGTGGCTCTCCTGGCATTCTGCCATCAAAATATCTTGAGTAATTTTCAATTCCGCTGCAATAGCCAACTTCTTTCATCATTTCAATATCATAAGCTACTCTCTGCCCTATTCTTTCTGCCTCAAGTGGTTTGTGCTGAGCTTCGAAATTTTTGATTGCAATTTCTCTGTCTCTTTCAATTTCATCCAATGCTTTCTGCAAAGTGTTTGAGCCTACAGCATATTGTGAAGCTGGATAAATCGCAGCATACTCAAGTTCGTTTATCAAATTTCCAGAAACTGGGTCAAACTCGTAAATTCTGTCAATTTCATCCCCAAAAAAGCTGACTCTGATTGCCATTTCAGATTGGTTTGCAGGGAAGATGTCTACATTTTCACCCTTCACACGGAAAGTTGTTCTTCTAAAGTCAATGTCATTTCTTGTGTATTGAATTGAAATAAGATTGTGAATCAAATCATCTCTGTCAAGCTCTTGCCCCTTTCTTAATGAAATATGCAAGTTGTAATATTCATCTGGGCTTCCAAGACCATAAATGCAAGAAACAGATGCCACAACAATCGTGTCATTTCTCTCAAGAAGTGATGATGTTGCCGATGAACGAAGCTTGTCAATTTCTTCGTTTACACTCATATCTTTTTCGATGTATGTGTCAGTGGAAACAATATATGCCTCAGGCTGATAATAGTCATAATAAGAAACAAAATATTCCACTCTGTTTTTTGGAAAAAATTCTCTAAACTCATTGCAAAGTTGTGCAGCGAGTGTCTTGTTGTGAGCAATAACAAGTGTAGGTTTTTGCACCTTTTGAATGATGTTTGCCATGGTAAAAGTCTTCCCGGAGCCAGTCACCCCAAGAAGCACTTGATCCTTAAGACCATCTTCAATCCCTTCAACAAGTTTTTCTATCGCCTGTGGTTGGTCGCCGGCAGGCTTATAGTTTGAATACAGTTCAAATTTATGTTCCATAAAGTTATTATAACACAATTGTGCAATAAATCAACACAAAATCATTCCTTGAAAATTGTTTTTAAAAGCACACCAAAAAGAAATGAAACTGTCGCCAAAAAACAACTTCTAAGCACCAAAAGTGCAAAATTTCTTTTCTTCTGTTTTTCGTTAAACAAAAAATTTTGCCCAGCAAGTTTGAGATTGACACAATAAAAATATCCATTTTTGCTGTCCGAAACCACAAAATCAATAAAGTTTTGCCTTGAAAGCGAAACCATTATATCATCAATCTCACTTGTGGAAAGCACATATTTTTTTGACAAAGCAAAACATATCTCATGTGGAGAAATGAGATAAGCCTTTTTCTTTTGACAATGTAAACACAGAAATTTTAGTGTCAATTTTTCCTTGTTTGTCATATCATCAAAAAATTATACCCAATCAAAAAACAAATCAAACACCAGAATAAGTTTTTTGTCCCTTGTCAAAAATAAAAGTATGCTAGACACAAAATCAAGACTTGTCTTATCAATCTTATATCAGGAAGCAAAAAATGGAAATTATAAAATTTTCGAACTTCAAGACATCATTATGTCTCTTCCAAAAAGATATAGAATGGAAACACAGACCGTGAGAAACATCCTAAATCATCTTGAAAGACAGGATATTATTTCAATAAAATATGATGACGAAGACAAATTTTGTTTGTGTATTTTGCCATTTGGGTTTGAAATTATTGAAAATGAAAAACCGTCAAAAATAACCTATAAAGAGAAAAAACAATCAAATTCGATAAATTATCCGCTTCTTTCAATAATTTGCTTTTTAAGTTCATTTTTGGCAGTTTTATTATGTTTTTTCCTGTTTAAATAGCAAAAATTTGCTTCCGGAAACAAAAAAACTGCTTTTTGAGCAGTTTTTTTAATTTGAAAAAGCTGTTTTGAGTTCATCGACATCGATATATTTTCTTATCAACATCTCATCTCTTTGACTATACACTCCATCTTCTCCAACAATGTAAGAGTCCACAAGATTAACTCCACAAGTCAAGCACAATTTTTCAATTTTCTCAAAAGCCTCTTTATCTTCAGAAGATGGGTATGCTTTTGCATAAGGATGACAATGTGCCACCACAAGGCTTGTAGGTTTTGCACTTGCCAAAAATCTTCCAAGTTCGCTCATCGAAAAAGAAACTTGAGCAGAGTTTGCTGATTTTATCAATTTTTTGTTTGTAATCAAATTTCCAGAACTTATTGCAAGAAAAAGCATATTTTCGACATTTCTGAATCTAAGATAATCTTCCACAATGTCAACAATTTCTCCAACACAAGAAATTTTTGTTTTCTTTCTCATTTTGGCTGTTGTATAGAAGAAAAACAGTTCTGCAAAATTGATAATTTTCTTCGCTGATCTCTCATTGATTCCTTCAATTGCTTTAAGTTCTTCAATATCAGCATCAACAATGTTTGAAAAATTCCCGAAAACATCCAAAAGTTTGTGAGCAAGCGGATTGACATCTCCCCTAGGAAAAATATATGTCAAAAAGTATTCCACAGCCTGAATGTCCGAAAGTGAGTCAAGCCCCACTTTCGAAACCATTTCAGTCAGTCTTTGTCTATGCCCAGAATGAATGTTTTTCTCGCTCATTTATTTCTCCTATTGTAATGATGCTTCCGTAAAGCGGTCTTCTACTTTGTTAATTCTGCTATAATCTGTGAAAATCACATTAGAGCAAGCAAATTCCCAACCCCAGTAGTTTATTTTAACATTGTATCTAAAGTAAACAGTAGTTCCTGAATTCTCTAATCCAGCATCTTTATATGCTTGTTTGAAATCTTTTTCCATTTTGTCAAGATGTGCATAGTACACTCTATCTAATTCGTTCCAAATGTAATAGACTGGGATAAGCCAACCAAAATGGTTTAATCTAGGCTCTGAATTATTGTAATCCTTAGTGCAAACATTAATCCATTTTGATTTATTCCCAACAAAACCAAAAATATGATATTTTTTATCATTTGATGTTTCCGACTTATCCCAAGTTATATTTGAAGTCGAACCATCTTCGTTAAGGTAATACAATGTGTTGTTTTCAATCCTTCCAAAACCATCAATGCCAGAATTTCCAGAATATGTTTTAGTGTTTACGGTTCTACCATTTGTTCCATCAGCAAGATCTGAAGAAGTTCCAGCTTTACCGCCATTCCCTCTTGTTATGATTTGAGCGGAAGAAGTTCCTTCATAAGGCAATCCCATTAGTTCAAATCTAATTCTTTCAGCTTTTGATATCGATTTTCCTCTTTCTTTGAAATATCCATTTCCGCCGTTGCCACCATAACCATTTTTACCATCAGCACCAGACCTTACAAATTTTGTTGCTGATTCACTTTCTGTTGTGATATTTCCACCTTTCCCGGCATTACCACCATTTGTGCCATCCGCACCTCTAGAGCCATCTGTTCCGTTTCTTCCATTAACTCCGTCACCAGAGATGAGAATGTTGTTTGTTTTAAAACTCTCAACAATCGAAGTTGTCACAGATGCACCATTTGGGTTTGCA
>CAMOEU010000018.1 GCA_946612575.1 uncultured Clostridia bacterium | reverse complement strand
TTAAACGAAAAGAAAGCTGCTTTGATTGCTAATGCAAAAGAAGAGAAAAAAGTCGCTGCTCCAAAAGAAGTTGTGAAAGAACAACAAACTGTTGTCGAACAAAAGCCAAAAGAAAGACCTGAGACTGAAAACAAAAAACAAATTTTCAATCAAGGGACAAACAAGGCAAATTCCTTTAGAAAATTTGATGGTAAAAATGACAGAAATCAAAGACCTAACACAAATGGCAGACCAAACGGGGATGGCAAGTTTGTTAGAAATGGAAACTTTGGTCAAAACAATCAAAACAGAAATGGTCAATTTGCTAGGAATGGGCAAAAGACAAGTGGAAATTTTGTTTCAACAAAGGCAAATGGATTTAAGTCGTTTAATTCTGCTCCAACTGAAAGCAGTGCTGTGCTTGCCCAACCAGAGAGAAACTTTGGAAACAAAAACAAGCAAAGAAGAAATATTGATGAGACAAAGAAGGTAAGTGCCAGTGCAAGAGCAAGGGCAAATGCTGGAAAACAAAACAACATCATTGTTATGGATGAAGATGGTTTTGAAGAAACAACAATGGGCTCTAGAAAACTTATCAAAAAGAAGAAAGAAGTGCAAGTTGTTGTTGCTCCACAAGTGACACATGCGGTTTTGACATCAAGAGAAATCACTGTTAAAGACCTTAGTGAAAAAATTGGAAAACCTGTCACAGAAATCGTTAAAAATCTTATGATGCTCGGTGTTATGGCGACAATCAACAGCACAATTGATTTTGACACTTGCGAACTTGTTGCCAGTGAACTTGGTGTGACACTTGAGCTTAAACTTGACAAGACATTTGAAGAAAAACTTATTGACAAGTCAAACGAAGATGACGACAAAAATATGGTTAAAAGACCACCTGTTGTCACAGTTATGGGCCATGTTGACCATGGTAAGACTTCGCTTTTGGATGCATTCAGAAAGACATCTGTTGCAGCCGGAGAAGCTGGCGGAATCACACAAAAAATCGGTGCATATCAAATTTCATTTAATGGCGAAAAAATCACATTTATTGACACTCCAGGGCATGCTGCTTTCACTGCAATGAGAGCAAGAGGTGCTGAGGTGACTGATATAGCAATTTTGGTTGTTGCTGCTGATGATGGAGTTATGCCTCAAACAATTGAAGCAATCAATCACATCAAGGCTGCAAAAGTGCCAATGATTGTTGCTATAAACAAGATGGACAAGCCAGAAGCAAATCCTGACAGAGTTAAACAACAACTTGCCGAACATGACATTTTGCCAGAAGAATGGGGTGGAGATGCAATTTGTGTTCCTATTTCAGCAAAGACAGGTCTTGGACTTGACGAACTTAAGAAAATGATTTTGCTTGTTGCTGAAATGCAAGAACTTAAAGCAAATCCAAACAAAATGGCTACTGGTACGGTTATTGAAGCCGAACTTGACAAAACAAGAGGTCCTGTTGCGACAGTGCTTGTTCAAAACGGAACACTCAAAATTGGTGATTCTATTATGTCAGGTATCACATACGGAAAAGTTAAGGCTATGTTTGATGAAAACGGAAAACCTGTCAAGAAAGCTCCACCATCAACACCTGTTGCCGTTATGGGATTTAATGATGTTCCAAATTCTGGAGATGCAGTTTATGCTGTTGAAGAAAGCTTGTCAAAACAAGTTATCAATGAAAGAATAAACAAAATCAAACAAGAAAGAGCAAGACAAACATCTGGAGTTAGTGCTGATGACTTTATGAGTAGAGTTATTGAAGGCAATCTTAAAGCACTCAATATCATCATCAAGGCGGACACACAAGGTTCTGTTGAAGCACTTAAGGCTTCACTTGAAGCAATCAGAAATGATGAAGTGAAAGTTGTTTGCATTCACAGTGCTGCAGGTGGAATCACTGAAAGCGACTTGGTGCTTGCACAAACTACTGGTGCAACTGTTGTTGCATTCAACATCAAAACTCCAAACAAGATGCAACAAATGGCAGACAGTTTGAAAGTTGAGATTATCGAATCTAAGATTATTTACGAACTTGTTGACCAAATCACAAGATTGTCAAAGGGTATGATGGCAATCAAGTATGAAGAAAAATATGTCGGCAAAGCAGAAATTAGAGTTGTGTTTAAACTTTCTACTGCTGGAAAAGTCGCAGGAAGTTATGTTCTTGACGGAAAGATTGTCAGAAAAGATGCCATTGCAAAGATTATGAGAGGTGACGAACTTATCGGCGAATCTCCAATCGAATCACTCAAAATTGTTAAAGATGAAAAGAGTGAAATTGCAAAAGGCTATGAATGCGGTATCAAACTTAAAGAAAACATTGATTTTCAAGAAAACGACATTTTGGAATGCTATGTTAAAGAAGCAGTTAAAAGAGATTAAAAAATCTCTTTTTTCTTTGTGTTTTATTTGGAAAAAATGTGGAATCTATTTTAAAATCAATATAGGAGGCTTTTATGTCAAACAGAATAGATAGAGCAAACAGCGAAATTCAAAAATGCTTGATTGAAATTATTAAAGACAAAATGAATGACCCAAGACTTGGTCAAGTTGTGAGCATTACAGAAGTGAATGTCACACCAGATTTTAAATATTGTAAAGCAAAAGTCAGTGTTTTAAATGTAAACGAAATTGCAAATGTCACTGCAGTGCTTCAAAAAAGCGAAGGATTTATCAAAAGAGAACTCGCCAAAATGATTGATATGCCACAAGTGCCAAAAATCAATTTTGTTGTTGATAAAAGCACAGCAAATTCAATCAGAGTTGAAGAAATTTTGAAGGGTTTAAATATTCCAGCGGAAGAAGATGATGATAACAAATAAAAAGATTATTGAAAAAGTTAAAAAAGCGAAGAATATCGCAATTTTTGCTCATAGAGATCCAGATCCTGATGCACTCGGCTCAATGTTTGGATTTGGGGAGTTTTGTCAAAAAATGGGGAAAAATTACAGCATTTTTGCTGTGAATAAGTATGATAACTATCTCAATCATATTTTCCCAATGGACAGAACAAAACAGGAGTTTGTTTCTACTGATTTTGATCTTGTTGTTTTGCTTGATGTGCATTCAATTGATAGAATTGAAGTGTTGTTTCAAGAAGAAGTTTCAAAAGCAAAAGATATTATGATAATTGACCATCATAAAGTCTCCGAAAATGAAAAGTTTGAATTTAAGAATGCAAAAATTATGCCAGAAATGGCTGCTGCATCTGAGATTGTGCTTTCACTTTTTAGAGATGAAAATATAAAGCCATCAAAAGAATGTGCAACATATCTTTATGCTGGTCTTATGGGCGATACAGACAGATTTTTGCATAGCAATTTGAGTCAAAGAGTGTTTGAAGATGCAATTTTTCTTATGCAATGCGGTGCATATATCCAACATGTTTATGATTTTATGTATAGATACATAACAAAGGAAGATATCAAGGTCAATCAATATCTTTACAACAACATCACATATCTCGATGGCGGAAAGACGGCATTTGTTATTTTTTCAATTCGTGATATGAAAAAACTTGGTGTTGGGATTGATGCTGTCAAGGAATTTTCAAACACACTTATCAGAATTAAAGGGGTTGAACTTTCATTTTTGATTTATGAAAGAGTGCCAAAAGAATATAAAATCAGTATGAGAAGTGCAAGTGTTAATCTTGTGCCTTTCTCAAACAAAATGGGTGGCGGTGGACATCCAAATGCAACAGGTTTTTCTGTTTTCTATGGAAAAACAAAGATAAAACAAGAAATTCCAAAGTGGAGTTTGGAGATTTTGAATGGATAAAAATTATTTCACAAAAAGTGGAATTGTGCTTGTAAACAAACCGGTTGGGATATCATCAAACAAGGCGGTTAATATTGTAAAATTTGCTCTTGGTGCAAAAAAATGTGGACATTTGGGCACACTTGACCTTGAAGGAGAAGGACTTTTGCCTGTGACTGTAAATAATGCAACAAAGCTTTTTGATTTTTTCTTAAACAAGGATAAGACCTATCAAACAGAATTTGTTTTTGGCTTTGAAACAGACACTCTTGACACTTCGGGTAAGATTGTTAAAGAGAAAGAATGTGACATAAGTGAAGATGCCGTCAAAAGAGTTTGCAAGCAGATGACAAAAAAATATATGCAAATGCCACCACAGTATTCTGCAAAGAAAGTGGGTGGAAAAACTGCATACAAAATGGCTAGAGCAGGGGAAGAAGTCAAACTTTCTGCAAAGGAAGTTGAGATATATGATTTTAGGCTCTTGAAAAAACTTGATAAAAACAAATTCAGGTTTGAAGTAAGCTGCTCAAGTGGGACATATATAAGAAGTCTTTGCAGAGATATGGCAGAAAAACTTGGCACATATGGTAGTATGCATTGCATAATACGAACAAGATGTGGTGGTTTCAATCTTTCTGATGCAAACACCATTGATGAGATTGAAAACGGCAAAATCAGGCTTGTTTCTTGTGAAGAAATGTTTGATTATCCAAAAATTTCTGTTGATAAATCAAGTTATGATAAATTGCTTAATGGACAAATTTTGAAAACAGAGTTTGATGATGGAGATTTCAAACTATATTGTCAAGATGACTTTGTTGGAGTTTGTTTTGTTTGTGAAAAAATGATGAAACTTAAATTTAGATTGGATTAGGGAGAAATTATGGGAAAAGCACTTTTTGGACCTGCTGGAAACAGTTTGTCTTTTTATGCTGAAGGTCATAAGTCAACAACTGAGGCTGCAAAATGGGTTAAAGAGAGAGGTCTTGACCTTTTTGAATATAGTTTTGGTCAGGGATACAGAATGAGTTTTGACAAAGCAAAGGAAATTGGTGAGGAATTTGCAAAATATGGCATTGAAATTTCGCTTCATGCACCATATTTTATCAATTTTGCAAATCCTGATGAGCAGATGTATGAAAAATCGCTTGGCTACATAAGGACAGGAATCAATTTTTTGAAGGCTTTTGGTGGCAAGAGAATGGTTTTTCACTCTGGTTCTTGCGGAAAACAAACAAGAGAAGAAGCGATTGCTCTTATGACAAAAAGATTTAAAGAGTTTATGCCAGAATTTGAAAAAATGCTTGACGATGATATGTATATTTGCCCAGAAACTATGGGAAAATCAATGCAAATCGGCACTTTCAAAGAGATTATTGATCTTTGCACAATCTCGCAAAAACTCATTCCAACATTTGATTTTGGGCACATAAATGCTCTCACTCAGGGGAGTCTTAAAACTGAAAAAGATTTTCAAGAAATCATTGATTATTCTTTTGAAAAACTTGGAGAATTTAGGACAAAAAATGCACATGTTCACTTTTCAAAAATTGAATATGGTCCAAAGGGAGAAATTAAACATTTGACTTTTGCTGACAATGTTTATGGGCCAGAGTTTGAGCCTTTTGCAAATGTGCTTGTCAAGAATGATTTGTCTTGCCATATTATTTGTGAGTCTGACGGGACAATGGCAGAAGACAGCAAAATTATGAAAGATATTTATTTAAAAACCCTTTAAAACACTTGCAAATAGTCTTTGATTATGGTATTATAAACTCAGAAAATTTATTGAAAACAAGGAGATTTTTATGGTCACAGCTGGAGAATTTAGAAAAGGCACAACATTTGAAATGGACGGAAATGTTTACAATGTTATTGAATTTTTGCATGTTAAACCTGGAAAGGGCTCACCATTTGTTAGAGCAAAAATCAAAAATGTTATGACAGGACAAGTTAGGGAAGATACTTTCAATCCATCTGACAAATTCCAAGATGCTGTCATTGAAAAGAAAGAAATGCTCTATCTTTACAACGATGGACAACTTTATTACTTTATGGATAATGAAACATACGAACAAATGCCACTCAATAAGGAATCTGTTGAGGATGCACTCAATTTCATCACAGAAAATATGCCAACAACAATGTATCTCTATAAGGGTGTTCCATTTGCGGTTTATCCACCTACATTTGTTGAACTTGAAGTTGTTGATACAGAACCTGGTATTCAAGGTGATACCTCAAAAGCATCTCAAAAACCAGCAACACTTTCTACTGGCTACACAATCAGAGTTCCACTTTTTGTTAACATTGGTGATGTTATCAGAGTTGACACAAGAGATGGTTCTTACATGGAAAAAGTTAAGTAATAATGACAAAAATAAAAACGGACTTGATTGTCCGTTTTATTTTTTTACTTATTTTGAATTTTCTTTATTTTTGCCTTCAAATTTGTTTACAAAATCAGGATTTGATTTGATAAGGTCTGTCACATCAATTTCCATTTTATCTTTATTTTCAAAAATATAAACAACAGATTGATTTGCATCAGAAAATTTGTAAGGTGTTCCAAAATCAGTTTTGATTTTATATTCTTTCAATTTCTTATAGAATCCGATTATTGTTTCTTCATCTTCTTTGTGTGATGGGTCAAGATAAACCAATTTGTCAGATATTTCCATCATTGTTTTACCAAAATCAGCTGATTTAACAATAACACGGCTTCTTTCAAGTGCATTAATTATTTTCATTTTATCCTCCATTTATGTTTTGATTTTATCATTAAATTTTTTTGTTGTCAATATCAATTTTAAAAATTTATTTTGAAGAAAACGGAAGATATTGTATAATTTGTCTATGAAAGATTTAACTAGAATAAGAAACTTCTGTATTATTGCACACATAGACCACGGAAAGAGCACTTTGGCTGACAGACTTATTGAGTTTACCGGAACTGTTTCAAAAAGAGATATGCAAGAGCAAATTCTTGACAGTATGGAACTTGAAAGAGAAAAAGGCATCACAATCAAACTTGCTCCAACAAGACTTGTTTATGACTATAACGGAACTGAATATATTTTGAATTTGATAGACACACCAGGGCATGTGGACTTTACCTATGAAGTCTCAAGATCGCTTGCTGCTTGTGAAGGAGCATTGCTGCTTGTTGATGCTTCACAGGGAGTTGAGGCTCAAACACTTGCAAACACATATTTGGCTCTTGACTCAAATCTTGAAATTGTGCCTGTTATCAACAAAATTGACTTACCTTCTGCAAGAGTGGGGGAAGTTAAGCAAGAAATTGAAGATGTTATTGGTCTTGACACAGAAAATTGCCCTTGCATTTCAGCAAAAGATGGAATAAACATTGAAGATGTTTTAAAGTCAATCGTCGAAAAAATTCCTGCACCAAAAGGCAGTGAAAATGAAAAACTTAAATGTCTTATTTTTGACAGTCACTATGACAATTTCAAGGGTGCGATTTGTCTTGTTAGGGTTTTTGATGGAACTGTGAAAGCTGGCGACAAGATTTTGATGATGCAAACTGGAAAGGTTTTTGATGTCACAGAAGTAGGAATTTTTGTGCCAACAACAAAACAAACAGACTCACTTTCTGCAGGTGATGTTGGTTATATTGCCGCTTCCATAAAAACAATTTCAGATGTCAAAGTGGGAGACACTGTCACTTCGTTTGAAAATCCAATTGAAATGCCTCTCGCTGGATATAAAACCGTTCAGCCTGTTGTTTTTTGTGGAATCTTTCCTGTTGATGGAGCAAAATATGGCGAGCTTAAAGACAGCCTTGAAAAACTTAAACTCAATGATGCTAGTTTGCAGTTTAGTCCAGAAAATTCTACTGCACTTGGTTATGGATTTAGATGCGGATTTTTGGGACTATTGCATCTTGAAATTATCACAGAAAGACTTGAAAGAGAGTTTGACCTTGACATCATAACAACAGCACCATCTGTTTCTTATAATGTCTATAAAACAAATGGCGATATGCTTGAAATTTCAAATCCATCAAATTTGCCACCAGCAGTGGAGATAGAAAGGATTGAAGAGCCTATTGTCAAAGTGAATATCTTTACACCACCAGAGTATGTTGGCTCAATTATGGAACTGTGCCAAAACAAACGAGGTGTCTATAAAGATTTGCAATATCTTGACAAAAACAGAGTCGAACTTAAATATGTTTTGCCACTTGGCGAAATTATTTATGACTTTTTTGACAGCCTTAAATCTAGGACAAAGGGTTATGCAAGTTTTGACTATGATATGGCTGGTTTTGAAAGAGCGGATCTTGTGAAAGTTGACCTTTTGCTCAATGGAGAAAAGTGTGATGCATTGTCACTTATTGTTCATAAAGACAATGCTTATAATCGTGGAAGAGAACTTACTGAAAAACTTAAAAAAATCATCCCTAGACAACTTTTTGAAGTGCCAATCCAAGCATGTATTGGTGGGAAGATTATTGCAAGAGAAACAATCTCAGCACTCCGTAAAGATGTGCTTGCAAAATGTTATGGCGGTGATGTGACAAGAAAGAGAAAACTTCTTGAAAAGCAGAAGGAAGGGAAAAAGAGAATGAGAAAGATTGGTTCTGTCGAAATCCCTTCTGAAGCATTTATGAGCATCTTGAAACTTGATGAGGATAAATAATGCAAGAAATTTCAATTTATGTGCATATTCCTTTTTGCGAACGAAAGTGCAATTATTGTGCTTTTGCTTCTTTCTGTGGCACTCAAGAACAAATTGAAAACTATATTGATGTGCTTTGCAGAGAAATTGAAAAAAGAAAGTGTGACAAGCTTGTTAAAACCATTTATATAGGTGGCGGCACACCAAGCATTTTGAATGAAGAGCAGATTGAAAGAATTGTCAAAACTATTTATCAAAATTTTAATGTTGACAAATCGGCAGAGTTTACAATTGAAGCAAATCCAAATTCCATAACAGAAAATTTGCTTAAAAAATGGAAAGAACTTAGGGTAAACAGGGTTAGTATTGGTGTTCAATCGCTTTGTGACAAGAGTTTGAAAAAGATAGGCAGACTTCACGACAAAAAAACAGCCATCGAAAAAATCAAACTCACAAGAAAGTATTTTGACAATGTTTCGGCTGACCTTATTGTTGGGCTTGAAAATGAAACAGGAAAAGATTTGTGCAAGAATGCAAAAGCACTACTCGAACTTGGCATAAAACATATATCTTGCTATTTGCTTGAGATATATGAAAACACAAAAATTTATCAAATGATAAAAATGGGGCAATATAGGCCACTTGATGACGATACGACAATAGAAAGTTTCAACAAACTTGCAAATTATCTTATTGACAGTGGGATGGAGAGATATGAGATTTCAAATTTCTGCTATCCTGGATATGAGAGCAAACATAACTTGAATTATTGGAAAAGGGGAGAGTATCTTGGTTTTGGACTTGGTGCACACTCCTTTGAAAACGAAGAAAGGTATTATAATTTGGCAAATTTTGCTGATTATGAGCAAGAAAAGAGAAAGACTGAACATCTTACTGACAAGGAAAAGATTGAAGAAATTATAATGCTTGGGCTTAGGTGCAAAATCGGTGTAAATTTGGATAAAATTCTTTCTATGGGATATGATTTGCAAGAAAATGAGTATTATAAAGACTATATCAAACAAGGTATTTTGATTGAAAAAGATAAAAATGTTTATCTAAATCAAACATTTTATCATATAAGCAACACAATTATTTCAAATTTGTTGCCATAATTTATAAAAAAATTGTTGCAAAATCAAAACTTGTGTGATATAATGCAAATGTAAAGCAATTTTACTTGACAAAGGGGAAGGTATGGCAAAGATAAATTTGCAAGACTATGTCAAATATGGCAAACTTTTTGATGCATATGAAAAACTCTTGAGCGAAGACAGACAGAAAGTTATGAGTATGTATTTTGAGTTTAATATGACATTGGCTGAAATTGCAAAAGAAAAAGACATATCAAGACAAGCTGTGCTTGACTCTATTGAAAAATCTTGCTTAAAACTTGAGGAGTATGAAAGCAAGTTGCATATTGTGCAAAAAGAAGAATTGCTTGAAACAAAACTGAAAGAATTGCTTGCTGTTTGCAAAACAAAAGAGCAAAAACAAAAAGTCGAAGAATTGTTAGGGAAATAAGTATGGCACTTTTTACTTCATTATCTGAAAGATTTAATCATATTTTTTCAAAACTGACCAAAAAAGGCAGACTTACTGAGCTTGAAATCAAAGAAGCTATGAGAGAAGTGAGAATCGCTCTTTTGGAAGCTGATGTAAACTATATGGTTGCAAAAAAGTTTGTTGCTGATGTCAGTGAGAAAGCTGTTGGTGAAGCAGTTATGAAAAGTCTCACACCAGGACAAATGGTGATAAAGATTGTTAAGGAAGAACTTGAAAAACTTATC
>CAMOEU010000017.1 GCA_946612575.1 uncultured Clostridia bacterium | reverse complement strand
TTCTGTTTAGTTTTGTGTCGATATCAATTCCGTGCTGCTTAAGAAAAATTGCAGTTTTTCCTATTTGCCTGTCACTTCCTTGCACAAAATTGCCTTTATTTTTAAGAAAAATCGCAAGTGTGGCCATTGAAACCCCACAAATACCTAAAAAATAATATCTCTTTTTCATAATTTTTTATATGGTAATAAAAAAAATTTTGATATTTGTTTGCAAAAAGCCATTTATTTGGTATAATTATTATAGTCGAAAATGTATTTTCTCAAAAGTAAAAGGAGCACACTATGAACATTACAGATGTAAGAATCAGACTTGTTAACAATGATGAAAAACTTAAGGCTGTTGCATCAATCACAATTGACAACGAATTTGTTGTTCACGACCTTAAAGTCATCAATGGTAAAGAAGGTTTCTTCCTTTCTATGCCAAGAAGAAAAGTCAATGATGGCGAATTTAAAGATATTGTTCACCCAATCAAGACTGAAACAAGAGTTGCTTTGACAAAATTGATTCTTGATGAATATCAAAAAGCACTTAATCAAGCAAACGAACAATAAAAAAACTGCTTCGGCAGTTTTTTTTACATAAGTTTGTCACCATTTGAAGTTTCAACAACCTTCAAAATGTTTTCTTCAGCTCTATTTACGGCATTTATATAAATGTAGAAAGTTGAGTTGTCCCTATAACACTTAAATTCATAACAAAGCACTTCTCTGTTGTATTCAAGTGGACAAATCGCAAGTCTTTCTGTTTCTATTTCAAAAGAGTCGCCAATCAATTCTCTTGCATCAGACAAACTTATTTCCGGTTTCTCAATGTTTCTTTCTTTGTGATTTGTGTAATATGAAATCGCATCATAACCAATCACATTTCCATTTTCAAGGTCAACCTTAACTTTCACAAGGTCTGGATAACATATCACATCATTGACAACTGGTGTTATATTGAAATAGATTTGTGAGTTTAACTCCTGACTCCAAACAATTTGAGCATTTTGCACTCCATTTTCTTTTGCAAAGTTTAATGCGATTTTTTCTGCATCTTCTTTGCTGATATTGTTTTCATCAGAAACACTTCTGCCACTTATTGTCAAAATATTTCCACCAATTTTTGTCACTTGCACAAAGAGAGTTTGCTCTTGTGCGGTTTTTATTTTGAAATTGTATGTTTCAAACTTGCCATTTGTCTGTCCAATATAATCAATTTGCAAGACATTGTTAAACACACTGTTTATTTTTTCATAGGCTTTTTCTTGTGAAACTTCTTCTCCAGAAAGACCTTCCACTTTTTTGTTTTCGACCGAATCTGAAAATGGTCCGTCATAAATCATTGTTGGATATTCTGTCGATCGCATCTGAGAGAAGCTCCAAGAGAAACCATCATACTCACCAAAAACTGTGTTTCGCATATCAATAATGTTTTTCCCAAGAATGATTTGTTGTGACATATCATTCAAAAAATCTTTAAGTTCGTTTATGGACTGATGCATTTCTTCCAAAGTTGCCAAATCCTCTTCTGAAAGAGTTTCACCTTTGTCAATTTTTTCTTGCAAAGTCTGTGTATATCCTGACATTTGATTTATAAATTTTGTGCATTCCAAAATTCCATCAAAAGAAAGTGGAAGTGAAGATACATAATTTTGCATATCTTTTGCACTTTGACTGACTTCCTTAAGCATTTTTGCCTTATAAGACTGAGTGCTTGCAGAAAGCAGTTTACTCATTTGAGTGTCACATGTGTTTGTGCTGTCAATAAGATCATAATAGTTTTTCTTGTAATACCCTTCAAGTTGGTTTTCTGTTTCTTCAATTCTGGTGCTTGTTATCCCTTGCGAAATTCCAAGTCCAAGAGTTGTCGCCCCCAAAATTGCTGTTGCGACAGAAAGCCCAATTATGGTGCTTTTTCTTGTTTTGAATCTATTTTTTTTGACAATTTCACTCTTTTCCATAAATCTTCTCCCCTTAGACAGCAAACACATGTTTGCCAATTGTTATTGTTGTGGTTCTTGTTCTTATCCAACTGCTTGTCGCTGTTTTTGGATTGTAATAATAAATCGCTCCATAAGTTGGATCCCAGCCATTCAAAGCATCTTGAGCAGCTTTGTAAGCAGTTTGATTTGGGGTCAAATTTATTTGTCCGTCATTTACACAAGTGAAAGCATATGGCTGATAAATTACACCTGAAATTGTGTTTGGGAATTTAGAACTTTTCACCCTGTTTAATATCACAGCAGCAACCGCAACTTGCCCCATATAACTTTCCCCTCTCGCTTCTGCATAAACCGCTTTAGCTAGAAGTGCCAAATCATTGTTTGATATAGAATTTGAAGTCGTTTTTGAAGATGATGACAACGAAATCCCAAGAGCAGCCGCAGTTTTTTGCCCTACAATTCCATCAGCAGAAAGCCCGTTCTTTTTCTGGAAAAGCACAACTGCCGCCTTGGTTTTTGGTCCATAAACACCATCAATTGAGCCGTTGTAATAACCCCACCTTTTGAGTTTTGTTTGCACAGTCTTTGTTTGACTTGCACTCAGTGCCGCAGCCGCAATTTCTACATTTGAAAAACTTGGATATGTAAGTGCCGCTGTCACTCCCGCCATCGACAAAATTGCAAAAACAGATGCAAACACAATTGAAAACACTTTTTTCTTCATCAATTTTCTCCTTGATTTAGAATAAGCGGAAAGAAAAATTTTATTCAAATAAAACTTGCCAAGTTTCTTTTCCGTTTCCTTCACCAAGTTTGATATAAATCGTTTTGCAAGTTTTCCCAACAAGGTTTATGTTTGCAAAATCCAAATTCGGTGTTTTTCCTTCACTAATTTTCACTTCACAAACATAATCACAGTGATAAAGCGACAAAATTTGGTTTGTCATAAATGAAATATCATCGACACTCTCATTTATTTTGCTTGATATATTTTCATTTTGATTGTTAAAAAAAGAGGAAATCTTATCTTTGACTTTAAACTTTATCATTTCATCATTTTCAGAGCTTGAATTTGAAACAACATTGACACAAAGACAACTTGTTTCATTTGGCTCCGCTTTGAAAAGAAAAAAAGACAGACACACAATCAAAACTCCAACAGATGACAAAATATATTTCATTTTTTCTCCTTTGTTAAATTGTCCACACAAAACAAAAAGAAAAAACCGCAAAAATTGCGATTTTTTGTGTTCGGATTCAAATTTTATGTCCTTTTTTGATGAAATAAAACAATGTTTTGTTCTTTATCAAGTGGAAAAATAAGCTCTGGATTTTGAGAATAGAGTGTCTCTTCATCAACTTTCAATGATTTTGCAACATCCCAAGCATTCTGCCCTTCTCTTGCATAGTAGATTTCAATTGCACCATCCTGCTCTGGCAAATCAGCCCCATTTTCTATGTTTGAGATCACTGCACCATATTCATTGCAATCATATTCCACTTTGAAATTCACTTTGGCATCAAAATAGAAATCTCTTCCTTTTTTGACAACAACATCATTGCTTTCAACAACTGCACACACTTGCACATTTGCACTTTCACATTCGACTTTAACCTTATCTGTTGCGATAAATGGCACTTCGATGTCAACTCCATAGAGCCCATTTGTTTCATCATTGAGATAAACCACTCCAGTTTTTGCAATTCCCTCAACAAAAACTTCTCCATCTTTTATATATGAATTTGTGACATTCAAGTTTGTCATACCCACAAAGATAATTTTGTCAACTCTAGGTTTATCTTCATCAAGAGAAAGCTGTCCTTCAATCTTTGTTTCAAAAAATTCTGTTTCAAGATTTTTGGTCATATCAAACGAAGAAGTTGTTGTCTTAAGCTCTGTCTTTGTGCTGTAAACATCACTTATGATTTCTTTCTTTTCTCTGCCAAATCCATAAACTGTCATTTCAACAGGGATTTGCATTTTGATTTTTGTGCTTTTTTCATCATTTTCATATTCGAGTTTTATTTGATCTGCCATAACTTGCAAATCAACTTGTGCAAGTGATTCTCTTGTGGCTCCAGCAAGTTCGATTTCTTCCTTAAAATTCTCGACGACACAAACAGTTTCAATTTTGTCATCTTCATTTACATAAAGCAATTTTGTGGCAACTTCTCCACCCACAGAAACAAAATCTACTCCGCTGTCAATTGTTTTGACGAATGCTGCACTATCAGACATAACAATTTGCTTTATGTGATTTTTTACGGTCTCTTCACAATCAACAACAAAGGTTTCACTTGCTCTTCCAAGAAACTTTTCGACTTCAATTTCATCAAATTTTTGACAGATATTTTCATCACTTGCCGTCACTTTTTCGACTTCTCTTTTTGAAATCAAAACTCCACCCGAAACAAGGTCATAATCAAGTCTAAGTTTGTTTTGTGAAAGCACATCAACCTTGCAATTTTCAATCCCAACAAAAATTCTTGCCAAGTCTCCAGCTTTAGCATCCTTTTCTTCTATCTTAGATGAAAAAGATACTGTTTGCTTCTCTGTTTCAAACCTTTGATCAACTGTTTGAAAAATAATGCAAGTTTCAATTTTCCCTGAAAAACTAACAAGACCATTGAGCACTTCATAATTTTCCATTATAATGTTGCTTTTCACAGACAAAACCTTCTCAAACTCTGTTTGAGTCTCAACATCAAAAGAAACAGCAAAGTTTTCTCTCTCAAGTTTTGTTTTCTTTACGACCTCAAATTTGTTTACTTCAAAAGACATAACTCCCTCCAAATCATACCTTATCTTATTTCTTATGAGAGAGAGTTAGAACTTTTTTGAATAAAATTTTCATTTGTGTCAAAAATTTTTCAAAGGAGTTTTTATGAGAAAGATTGTTTATGGACTTGATGAAGTGAAAATCAAAATTCAAAACCTTAAAGGTCAGAGCATAAATATGAGCATAAATCGTGGAAGAAAAAAAATTGAAAACATCACTGCAACAATAAAAGATGTTTATCCAAGTGTCTTCACAATCTCAACACAAGACCAAAAGGTGCAAACATTTTCCTACTTTGATGTTATGTGTGGAAATGTTGTGTTTCAATAAAAAAGCCTTATCGAAGTGATAAGGCTTTTTCTTTAGATGTTTTTATTGAATTTTTTAAGTTCTTTAACTTCTTCTTTTATTCCATTGACTTTTGCTATTATATTTTTTTGAATTTCCACTTTTTCTTCTGACACTGGCATTTTTTCAAGTCCTTTTGTTGCAGCACTTAAAAGTTTGTTTGTCTTTTCTTCACTAAATTTATATGCATCTTCATTATCCATAAAATACCTAGAATCTAAGCTAAGAAAAAATTTAGGATTTTTTCTAAGAATATTAAGTTGTGTTTCAGATATATATCTATTGAAATGAAGAAATTTGTCACAATACACCAATTTATATCCCTCTTCATCGCTGATATCCAGTGTGTAACAATTTGCTCCCTTATAAAAATTTATTATTTTCAAAGAAAAAACAAGCTCTGCATCATTATACTTCTCTAATTTCTTTATATATTCAGCAAAATTATAAACATCCTGTTCTACTTTGCTTAAACTTTCAAATACGTTTTTACTATTCTCCATAAAATCACTCCCTTTTATGCAAAAATTTTATCACACAAATTGTCGCTTGTCAATAGTGATTTTTTTTATTTTAATATTGACATATTTTCTCTGTTTTGTTATTATATATAGGCAAAAATAAGAGGACCCAAATGGACAAGAATTTTTTAACAGAATCTGATTTTAAATATATAAAATACCCAAAACATTTAACCATCGAAAAGATAGAATACGAAGATTTTCAAATATACAAAAAAACATCCGAAGAATATCTTGCAGACATTGTTTATTTCAATATTTTTATTGAAAAAGAAAACGAGGTTTTTAAAGAGAGATCTGACAACTATGTTTCTGAGTTTTATATAAATGTAAAGGCAACATGTAAAATGGCTGATTCAAAAACAAAAAGAACAGTAACTCTGCAAGTCGATTTGAATGCTTTGACATTGAAATCTTTGACAAGATTTTGCATCGAAAGCAAAAGTATGGACATCATAGACTACATTACAAACAGAAGTTTCTATTTTGATAAAGCAAACCAAAATCTTTCACAAATTTCAAATGAATATGCAGACAATGTCATTATTCAAAGCACTTTAAAATCTATTTTCACAAAAATGGCTGCAAAACAAACCTTAGAAAATTTTAAGAAGTGTGTAAATTTCACTTGTGAAACAGACAACTCTCTTGAAAAAGCTTGCTGTGATATACCCAAAGCCACAAACTTTAAGTATAACAAAGAAATAAAACAATACACCTTTGAAAAGACTTTCTATGATAACGACAAAAGATTTAAAACAACATATTCTTTATACAACAGGGATGATCACATTATTTATGAAGTCAACAATTATGTCCTAACAACAGCTTACACACTTATTGGCGGATTTAAAGTTGACACAAAAAGCAATGAAATATCATTTAGAACAATAAAAGTTATTGATGGCGAAAAATATTTTATTGACAGAGAATATCAAAACAAAAATCTTATTTACACATTCATTGGAGATGAACATTCAAAAAATTTAGAATAAGGAGAGCTTATGAAAAGATTTAGAAACATATTTTTGACAATCGAAAATGCTATCAACAGCATCACTTCAACCACAAACAAAGAAGAAGTGACTCTCTTTTTTGACAAACTTCCAGCCCTTGAAACAAGTTATGACTTTAAAAACAACGAATATGTAAACACTCCAAAAAGAATGTCAAAGGGAAGCAAATCAAAATTTGTTTATAAAATTTTTAACAAAGATGACAAGTGCTGTTTTTCTGTTGAGTATTACACCACAAATTCAAGATTTTGGGGCTCATACAAAAAAGAAAAATCATTCAATTTTTATGTTTCTGAGCAAGATGAAATTTATTATTGTGTATCTCAATTTTTGAATGAGAGAGAATTTAAAACTACATCCTACAAATTTCAAAATGGAGAATTGACTTATATTAGAAAATTCTTAAACAACCCACACAAAACAGATGTGATAGAAACCGAATTGTCTAGAAAAACAAAAGATTATGCTTTGGGAAGCAAAACATACACATCAAAAGAAACCAAGACAAAAATGGTAATTAAATATGACATTGACCTTAAAGACGATGTTGAATTTTCTTTAGACTTGCTTAATTCTAAATATGCAAAACAAAGAATCATTCCAAATGATAAAACAAAAACCGCTTTGAAATAAGCGGTTTTTTTATAAAACATTTTCAATATACTCAAGCAATTTTTCTCTTCCATAGCCGTTTTCGGATGAATATGGGTAGATTATATCCTTTCTTATCCCAAGTGTTTTTGAAATGGCTGTTGCCGCCTGTGGAATTTTTGACTTTGCAAGTTTATCCACCTTTGTCATAACAACAACATAAGGAATTTGGTAGTTGTTTAGAAAGTCAAGCATCATTCTGTCAAGTTCGCTTGGCTCAATCCTGCAATCAAGAAGCACAAAAACCGTCTTAAGGTTTGGGCTTTCTGTCAAATATTTTTCCATAAGCCCCGCCCAATTTGCAATATGTTTGTGCCCAGTTTTTGCATATCCATAACCTGGCAAGTCAACAATTCTGAAATTGTCATTGATAAGAAAGTAGTTTATCATTTTTGTAAGTCCTGGTGTTGAGGATGCTTTTGCAAGATTTTTTTTGTTTGTGAGAGAATTTATGAGAGAAGACTTGCCGACATTACTTCTGCCGACAAATGCAAACTCCACAATTTCATCCTTCAAAATCCCCTTGCTGTCAACAACAGAAGTAAGATATTTTGCACTTTTTATTATCATACTTTCATCATATCACAAATTTTTGTTTTTGAAAACAAAAAAAGCAAGAATTATGCTTCTTGCTCTTTTTCATCATCAAAACCACAATCATTATTTTGATAAAACTCCTTGATTGTCTTATCCATAACTTCAAATGTTTGTCTTAGAAGTTTTTCTGACTTTTCCTTTTCAGTTTCAAGAGTATGGTCGATATAAATTGGTTCGCAGAGATTGTAGAAAAGTTTATATTTATATTTTCCGTTTTTCTTCTTTTTTCTCTTAAATGTGATGGCAATTGGAAAGACAGGAACATCATTTTTTACTGCCGCTACAAAAGCCCCTCTCTTAAACGGTCTAAGTCCCCTATATTTTGGCCAAAGTGAGCCTTCTGGATTGTAAATAATTGGCTTTTTGTGGCTAAGAAGATAAGAGCAGTCTTCTTCAAATTTTCTCATTCCATTTACACTGTCCGTAGGGATTGGAATTCCTCCCAAAGTCCTAAGGAAAAATCCCACAACTCTTCTTTTTATGTTTTCTTTCAGAGTTGTAAAATACACCTTTCTCCAATAAAAAACATTTGTGCCTGTGCATAAGTCATCAACATAATCAACATGATTCACAACACAAACAAAAGCCTTTCCTCTGACCTTTTTTATGTATTTTTTATTGTAGATTTTTATTCTGTTTGTAAGCACCATCCAAGGATTTATGACTGTGATTGCAATTTGCCTGAAAATTGCCGTCCAAAAACGATAGAAGGGGTTTCTTATGCGATAGTTGTAATGTTCGTCAAACTTCACATGTCTTTTCCCTACTTTAAGTGGCTTCATATGTTCATTTGCATTGTCCGGTCTCTGAATGCCGTCTTTATCTATCATAAAATCTCCTGCTTTATATTTTATAAAATCTGGCGATTTTTTGCAAGCACATTTCAAACAAAAAAATATGATGTTTTCACATCATATTATTGTTCGTTCAAAATTTTGATTATCTTGTCTATCTTTTCGCTTTCTTTTTCTGAAAGACCGTGCTTAATTTCGTTTAGTGTGATTTCTTCGTCTTTACTGTTTAGATAGTTATAAAACTTTTCAGTTGGCAAAATCACATATTCTCTCTTGTCTTCCTGCGACCTTTGTTTTGTAATGTATCCCTTTTTGATAAGTTTTTTGATTTTGTATGTCGCATTTGGTGCAGAAACATTCAAAAAATCAGCAAATTGGCTTATTGTTGGACCCTCAAGAAGGTTTACACATTGCAAGCAGAAATAATCAGATGCGGTCAAAGCCTCACCCTTTTTCTCACTTTTTGAAAACATATTTTTGTATATTGCAAGTTTCACCTTGTTATACATTTTGCTGAATGGATTTTTCATAAGCTACCTGATGCTCATTTTATCAAAAGAAAACCCAAAAATCAAGCAAATTATTTTTATATGACAAAATCTATTGCAATTTTTTTTTGTTTTTGCTATCATATAGATGCATTTGGTCCCATGGTCAAGCGGTTAAGACGCCGCCCTCTCACGGCGGAATCAGGGGTTCGATTCCCCTATCAGCTGCTGGCTCCCAAGATTTGGGAGCTTTTTTGTTGCAAAAAAATAAGGCGCCGCAATTGCGACGCCTTTGATTTTTTATAAAGCTATAAAGAACTTTACGATGAAAAGGATTGAAAGAAGGTAAGTAAGAATTGAAACTTCTTTTGCTTTTCCTGTAAAGAGCTTAATGAATGAGTAAGCAATAAGTGCAAGGCCGATGCCGTGTCCGATGGAGCTTGAAATGGGCATTGCAATAAGCATTATTGCTACGGGGATTAACTGTGAAGGATCTTTAAAGTCGATTTCTTTTAAGTTACCAAGCATCAAGAATCCAACATAGATTAATGCTGATGATGTAGCGGCTGCGGGGATGATACCTGCAATTGGCGCAATAAACATGCAAAGTAAGAACATGATACCTGTTGTTACGGCTGTAAGGCCTGTGCGTCCACCTGCCTCAACACCTGAAGCTGATTCTACGAAGGTTGTAACGGTAGAAGTACCTGTAAGTGAACCTGCAACGGTACCTACAGCGTCAGATAAAAGGGCTTCTTTCATCTTAGGCATGTTTCCTTCTTTATCAAGCATTCCCGCACGGCTTGCGGTTCCAACCAAGGTTCCGATTGTATCAAACATATCGATGATACAGAAGGTGATTACCAAGGTAATTACTGTCACCCAGCCGATTTCCATAAAGCCCTTAAAGTTTAATTTAAACAAGGTGTTTTCTGCCATATCCTTAAAAGGAGGAAGGAAAGAAGCGGTTTTAAGACTTTCAAAAGGATTTACCTTAAGAAATACTGCTTCACCTGCCCAGTAAAGGATTGAGGCTCCAAGCATTCCAAACAATACTGATCCTTTAACTTTCTTATGCTCCAAAGCAATGATTAAGAATAAGCCAAAGAAAATGGTGATTACAGTTAACACCATGCGAGCAAAAGCAGAGCCCATTGAGTCTTTTGCAGATTTTGCGGTAAGTGCACCGAAGAAATCAC
>CAMOEU010000016.1 GCA_946612575.1 uncultured Clostridia bacterium | reverse complement strand
AAATGTTTCAGTGAAAATGAAAGGACAAATTGACAAAGAAAGAAAAGGTCAATTTAACCTTAATTTCAATGCTGGAGAAGAAAGACGAAACACAAACATTTATCTTGATGGAAACTATGCTTATTTTCAAGACACAAAAACAAAGATTGCTTTAAATGAATATACAGATGAAGAAGGCCCAGCAAGTGTTGGTGGTTATCTTAATCAAATCTACGACAATATAGATGATTCTTCAGATGTTCTTTTGGATTTTATTAAGCAATTCGGGAAAAATAGCAATTTCAAACTTCAAAAGAAGGGTGATGCTGAAAAAGGAAATATCACTTTTATTGGTTCTATCGGGACTGAGGGCTACACAGCCAAAGCTACAATCAGATTTGACAATTTCAAAATCACTGAAGTTGGGATGGAATCAAAGGCTACAATGATATTTGGAAGTGAGACAATGAGTATGACAATGTATGCAAACTACAAGACATACACAGGTGCAGTGACATTGCCAAACAATCTTGGCGAATATGAAACAGTTTCTAACATTGAATACTAAAATGAAAACGGACTCAGATTTGAGTCTGTTTTTTTATTCGCTTTTTTGTTAAAACAAAAGCAATTTGTTTGACAGAATATTTTTGGTTTTGATATCATCAAGTATGAATAGGAGAAAAGATATGAAACTTAGAAAAATCCTTTCAATTTTGGGCTGTTTTGCACTCATTTTGATGTGCAGTCTCACGGTTGTTGGATGCGGAGAGGTTGAGACGACAAAGGACGAAATAAACGAGTTTTTGCAAGCGGATGGCATTGAAACTTCTTTTGAAGAGAAGGGATATCATTTTGATTTGTATTCTCGATTTGGAGATGCAGAAGTCTTCAAAAATGGTTATGTGAAAATGTCTGGCGAGATTGTTCCTGTTGATGAGGATATTGAAGCTAGAATGTATGTTGAATATTATTATGAAGAAACCGCTACAGGCACAATTTGTGCTTTTAGTGGAACTTATTACTTAAAAGACGACAAATTTTATAGCACAAAGACAAAGAATATCACGAATGCTCCATCTGATATTATGACAAGCAGCTTATATGACAGTGTTGTGAGTGCAGCCAAAGGTGTGTCTGGGGCTATTAATGAAATTATAAGCTATGAAAGCGACACAAACACAACTCTCACATACCAAAAGAAAGGTGATGTGGAAAAGAAAAATGTTGAGTTTACTATCACTGCAAAAAACAGTATTCTCAAGAAAACTGCATTTGTTAAATTCAATAATGGAAAAATAGTGGAATTTTTGTCAGATACAGATGGAGAGGGTGCATCAATAAAAATTTCTATTAAAGAATATAATGGACAGATAAACTTCCCATCATTTGATGATTATAAAGACAAGACAACATCTGAATAAGATGCAGGATTGATATATTAGAATAAATTGTAAAAATAAAAACAGGCAAATTTTTAAGCCTGTTTTTTTGATTTTAACTAAAACTTCTTTTTGATTATATCAAGCAATGCTGGGTTTAAAATTGGTTGAACAACAACATCATCACCATTGACAATTTCTTCAACAATAATTTCATTATTATCATCGAAAGAGCCTTTTTCAAGTGATTCTTGATTCAATTCTTTAAGTAGGGCATAAGTTGAATTGTCAACATCCACGGTTTTCACTACAATATAAGGAGTGTTGTCTTCAAGAATAATTGTATCTAAATCGTTTAATACTTTTCCCATTTAGGCATTTCTCCCTTCATTACTATTTTTTTTGTTAGATTCAATAAGTTCTTTTTGATATTTTTTTAATTCCTTTCTTGTCATTGAAGAGAGTTTTTCTTTGTCATTTTCAATTTGTAAAACGAGTTCTTTATACTCTGGATATTTCTCGTTGAAAATTCTTTCAAACTCTCTAAATTTCATCTCATAATCACTGTTTAAACCATTTGTGGCATTGTGTGAAGATATGAATGATCTGCGATGTCCAAGCAAATTTAAAATGAATGCCGCACCAGAAATAGCTAAAGCTGTGCCTCCAGATAAGATTCCTGCAGAAACTAAGGTTGTTGCAATAAGAGAGCCTGCTCCAATAATTGCCAACTTGCTGGCTTTACTGTTTATTTTAATTTGTCTAGCAGCTTCATTTTGTTCGTGGAAATTTTCTTCAACAAGGTTTGTTTCAGATTTAAGTTTGTTTACTCTTTTTCTGTGATTCTCTATTGTTTTGATATATTTTTTGTGCTCTTCATCAGCTTGGGCAAAAGATTCCTTTATAATTCTTTCTCTGATTTTTTCAAATTTCTTTTCAGCTTTTCTTTCTCTTCTTTCTGCAAAAATGCTTGGGAAGATTGATGTTACCTTTTTTTTGTTGCTTAATACTGCTTCCATAATAATCCTCCATTTATTTATAAATGGATTTTAGCATATTATTCTGCAAAAGTCAATATATTCTCCAGAAACAAAATATTTATAAAAATTTTTGTATAAATATGCAAAATTTGTTTGATTTATTCATTTTGATATGTTAATATACTAATGCTGGAGATGAAAAATGCTAGACAAAAAACTTGGCTCGAAAGAATTTTTATACCTTTTTAATGTTGTGGATTTTGATGAAAAAGGTGCCGTATGTAAGACAAAAGAATATGAAGAAAATGATGCAAAAGCAAACTTTTTATACCTTGTGAGCAAGTATAATCAAAAATTGCTTGAAGAGAATGAAAAGATTGATGATTTCTTTAAGAATGACCTTCAAAATGTGCTTAATTCTGTGAAAAATGGTGGGGATTTTGATAAGGCGAAAAAAGAGGTTGTTGCTCATTGTAAAAGTGATGTAAGAAATGAGTTTAAGAGTGCAAAAAGTGACGAAGATTTCATAAAAAAACTCAATCAAATAATGGTTAAACATGAAACGGGTTTTGCGAAACAATTTGAGAAAGCTGTAAACAATTTGCAATTGTCATACATAATCACATCAATTTCAGGAAATTTGTTTAACGAGATTCTTGAACTTGGCGATGGCACAGTTAAGGAAAGAAGCAACAAGTACAAGAAGATTGTAGATTATAATGCACTTACACATATCGCCGAAAAAGTTGCTTCAAACGAGCTTTCAAAAGAAGATGTTTGTCGCACAGGTCGCACAGCATGTTAAGAAAATAGGGGAGAGAAAATAGATTTGGGGAAGTCTATTTTTTATTTTAAAAATTTTTTGATAAACACTTGACAAAATGAGTTTATTTATATAAAATATATACCGTCTTTATCTTTGAAGACTTTTTTATTGTTAGCCCCAATGAAAAGGTGTTTGAAGATGGATGTGTGTAAACTTAACTGGCAAAGATTTACATAAATTATTTTTAATGGAGAAAAAAATGAAAACTTATATGGCAAACCCAGCCACTGTTGAAAGAAAATGGTATGTTGTTGATGCAACAAATATGCCACTTGGAAGACTTGCTTCACAAGTTGCTGACATTTTGACTGGAAAAAATAAAACTATCTACACACCACATGTTGACACAGGAGATTTCGTGATCGTTGTTAACTCTGACAAAGTTGTTTTGACAGGAAAGAAACTCGAACAAAAGAAACTTCGTTGGCATTCAGGTTATATCGGTGGACTCAAAGAAGTTGGATATGACACATTGATGAGAGAAAATTCTTGCAAAGCTGTTGAAAAGGCAGTTAAAGGAATGCTTCCAAAGAATTCTCTTGGAAGAAAACAAATCACAAGACTTCATGTTTATAAGGATGCAAACCACAATCATGAAGCTCAAAAACCTGAAACAGTTGCATTAAAAGGAGTGATTGAATAATGGCTGAAAAGAAACAAACTAAAGTTGTTAAGACTGGTGCTTTCATTGCTACTGGAAGAAGAAAGAAATCAATCGCTAGAGTAAGAATGACAACTGGAAGCGGTAAGATTGTTGTTAATGGAAGAGATATTGAAGAATACCTTCAAAGAGATACACTTATCTTGATTGCTAAACAACCTTTGGCTCTTACAAACACAGCAGAAAAGTTTGATATTTCTGTAAATGTTGTAGGCGGCGGAATCGCTGGTCAAGCAGGTGCCATCTGCCACGGAATTGCTAGAGCTCTTCTTAAAGCTTCAGAACAATATAAGGCAGAACTCAAAACTGCTGGATTCCTTACAAGAGATCCAAGAATGAAAGAAAGAAAGAAGTATGGTCTCAAAAAGGCAAGAAAAGCTTCTCAATTCTCAAAGAGATAATCGAAAAATGCAAAAAACACAGGATATTTTCCTGTGTTTTTTTGTTGCTATCGCAACTCTTGCAAAAGTGTTTGCAAGGCATTTTTCGTTGTGATATCGTCGTGCTTACTCTTGCAAGCAAGTTCGCACTCCTCATCATAATCATTCGTTGTGATATCGTCGTGCTTACTCTTGCAAGCAAGTTCGCACTCCTCATCATAATCAAAGCAGGAAAATACTCTGTTTTTTTTGACATTATAGCCGTTAATTTGTTAACATAAAGCATATTGGAGTGACCATGAAAAAGTTTTTATATATTTTTATTCCAATTATTGCAGTTGTTGTTATTGCGATACCACTTATTTTTGTGCTTATAAATGCACATGAGGAAAAGCCTCTTGATCCAGGATATTATGAAAATGGTGTCCTTATAAAGTCTTGGTCAGAGATTGTGGAAGAATACCCTGATGCTTTTGATGGGTCAGAGATTGTAGGTTATTATCCTGATTATCATAATAGAAGACCAAGTTTATTTCAAAATCTTACTGGCATGCTTGTCATTGATAATTCCATTACAGCAATTGGAGAGGGTGCTTTTTATGATTGTATAGATTTGGAAAGTGTTGTAATTCCAGACAGTGTGACATATATTGGAAATCATGCTTTTGATTGTTGTTCCTGTTTATTAAGTATCACTGTACCAGATAGTGTGACAGAAATAGGGAACAGTGCATTTTCAGGTTGTGTCGAACTTGAAAGTGCTGTTCTTGGGAAAAATGTGAAGATTATTGGTGAAGATGCATTTGGATATTGTAGGAAACTTAGTGATTTTAGTATTCCAAGCGGTGTGACAAAAATTGGAGCAGGTGCATTTGATTATTGTGGAAGTTTGAAAAGCATTGTAATTCCAAGCGGTGTGACAAAAATAGAATCTGCAACATTTCGTTTTTGCAGTAGCCTTAGCAGTGTAAGTATTCCAAACAGTGTGACGGAAATTGCTGATCAGGCTTTTACATATTGCGGGAAATTGAAGGAAATAGTGATTCCAAATGGTGTGACAACAATTGGGTCTAGCAATTATCAATCTGATGGGGTCTTTGCATCATGTGATTCATTAAGAAAAATAGTGCTTCCAGAAAGTGTGACAAGTATAGGTAATAGAGATTTTTTGATTGGTGACTCGCAAAATGTTATAACTGAAACGATTGAAATTACGATTGATAGTGCCTATATTGCTTCGCTAAATGAAAATCGTGGGTTGTTGTTTTATTATGAATACTCTAGAAACCGAGTTTTGTATATAAAACAAGGGCTTGAAATAAGCACTTATATAACAAACAGTTTCACAAAACAAGAGACTTCAGACAAAGCAGGATATGACAAATATGTCAAAAAATCATAATAAAAGACAGAGCATAATTTGCTCTGTTTTTTTTGTTAAATTCGTGCAATAATTTGACAAAGAAAGACAAATTTAGGTATATTTTTCCTTGTAGAGGTTTTTATGAAAAAGAAAGTTTTGTGGATTGTTTTACCTGTTGCCGTTATTGCGATTTTGGCCGCTGTTTTGGCTTTTGTGTTTTTATCATCAAACAAGACTGGCAAGGAAGAAGTATATGACAAAGCTGGGTTATATGAAAATGGTGTGCTCGTAAAATCTTGGGATGATTTGAAAACTGAATTCCCAGATGCATTCAGTGAGACCGCAATTGTTGCAAATGATGGTCATAGCTATTTTACAAATCTTAGTGGAGTCCTTGTGATTGACAGCTCTATCACAGAAATAGGAGATGATGCATTTTTCTATTGTGATAAACTTACTCGAGTTATCATTCCAAGCAGTGTGACAAGTTTGGGTAAACAAGCATTTTTTGGCTGCTCAAAACTTTCAAAAATAAACTTGCCAGAAGGTATTACGGACATAAAGAATGAAATGTTTAGATGTTGCGGCAAGTTGGAGAGCTGCATTATACCAGACAGTGTGACAGCTATTGGAAATGGTGCTTTTGAGTCAAGCGGATTGAAATCTATTGTCATTCCAAAAAATGTGACAAGTTTGGGTGATGGAGTGTTTTATTATTGTTATAGTCTTGAAAGCATTTCTATTCTTGGTCCTGTGACAACAATGGGTAGAGATGTTATTCGTAGTTGTAATAATCTTTCAAGTTTAACAATTCCAGACAGTGTGACACACATTGGAAATGATGCCTTCCGTGATAATACTGGACTTGTGAATGTGACAATTGGAAGTGGTTTAGCAAAAATTGGTGTAGATATGTTCTGGGGATGTGTAAATATTGAAACTGTGATTTTATCTGAAGGTGTTGAGACTATAGGATGGGATTCTTTCCGTGAATGTGAAAAGCTTGAAAGCATAATCATTCCAAGCACTGTGACAAGCATTGATCAAAATGCTTTTTTGGATTGCCTAAAACTTGAAAATGTCACAATTGACAGTGAAACAATTGCTGCTCTTGATTCGTCAAACAGTAAGCTGTTGAGCAATGCGAAAACTGTTTATATAAAAACAGGCTTGACTGTTGGCACTTATGTGACAGATAGCTTCACAAAACAAGAGACTTCAGACAAAGCAGGATATGACAAATATGTCAAAAAATCATAATAAAAGACAGAGCATAATTTGCTCTGTTTTTTTTGTTAAATTCGTGCAATAATTTGACAAAGAAAGACAAATTTAGGTATATTTTTCCTTGTAGAGGTTTTTATGAAAAAGAAAGTTTTGTGGATTGTTTTACCTGTTGCCGTTATTGCGATTTTGGCCGCTGTTTTGGCTTTTGTGTTTTTATCATCAAACAAGACTGGCAAGGAAGAAGTATATGACAAAGCTGGGTTATATGAAAATGGTGTGCTCGTAAAATCTTGGGATGATTTGAAAACTGAATTCCCAGATGCATTCAGTGAGACCGCAATTGTTGCAAATGATGGTCATAGCTATTTTACAAATCTTAGTGGAGTCCTTGTGATTGACAGCTCTATCACAGAAATAGGAGATGATGCATTTTTCTATTGTGATAAACTTACTCGAGTTATCATTCCAAGCAGTGTGACAAGTTTGGGTAAACAAGCATTTTTTGGCTGCTCAAAACTTTCAAAAATAAACTTGCCAGAAGGTATTACGGACATAAAGAATGAAATGTTTAGATGTTGCGGCAAGTTGGAGAGCTGCATTATACCAGACAGTGTGACAGCTATTGGAAATGGTGCTTTTGAGTCAAGCGGATTGAAATCTATTGTCATTCCAAAAAATGTGACAAGTTTGGGTGATGGAGTGTTTTATTATTGTTATAGTCTTGAAAGCATTTCTATTCTTGGTCCTGTGACAACAATGGGTAGAGATGTTATTCGTAGTTGTAATAATCTTTCAAGTTTAACAATTCCAGACAGTGTGACACACATTGGAAATGATGCCTTCCGTGATAATACTGGACTTGTGAATGTGACAATTGGAAGTGGTTTAGCAAAAATTGGTGTAGATATGTTCTGGGGATGTGTAAATATTGAAACTGTGATTTTATCTGAAGGTGTTGAGACTATAGGATGGGATTCTTTCCGTGAATGTGAAAAGCTTGAAAGCATAATCATTCCAAGCACTGTGACAAGCATTGATCAAAATGCTTTTTTGGATTGCCTAAAACTTGAAAATGTCACAATTGACAGTGAAACAATTGCTGCTCTTGATTCGTCA
Source organism: uncultured Clostridia bacterium (assembly GCA_946612575.1). GTDB lineage: Bacteria > Bacillota > Clostridia > Christensenellales > UBA1242 > Caccovivens. Next base: position 2,754 of record CAMOEU010000016.1, on the reverse strand, counting down.
AACAGTAAGCTGTTGAGCAATGCGAAAACTGTTTATATAAAAACAGGCTTGACTGTTGGCACTTATGTGACAGATAGCTTCACAAAACAAGAGACTTCAGACAAAGAAGGGTATGACAAATACACTAAGATATAAAAAAGACCAGCAATTATGCTGGTTTTTTGTTGTCAAAAATGGATTTGTTTTCATACAAATGTATATGGAAAAAGAAAGAAAACAAAATTATAGAATAATCTGTATAAAATCACCAAAGTGGCTGGTGCCATTTTTTAGGGCGATTGCAAGCAAACAGGATAAAAAGGGGGAATAGATAGCAAAAAAAGAGAGATGAATTTCATCTCCCCAAATTTTCAGCATAAAATCAATTAGGCATTTGCTTTTTTTGCAGTTTTAATGCACTTTGTGCAAGCCTTAACGCTCTTGCCGCCAATTTCGGTGTTTTGCAAATTTACATTATATTTTCTTGGTGCTTTGTTGTTTGCATGGCTTACTGTTTTGCCGTCCATTTTGCCTTTGCCACAAACTTCACATACTCTGCTCATAGTTTTCTCCTTTAATAATTTCGCTCTTTATCATAACACAACAAAACAAAAAAATCAACTGTTTTGAGTATAGATTTTTCCTTTTTTTAGTATATCTATATTACAGCAGTTAAATTGTTTCATTTTTTTGTGTTTTTATGACAATTTGCTTGCTTAAATTTGCTGTTTGTAGTATTATAGTAATGCGAAATTACCTTAAATTGTATTAAGGAGGCATCCTTTGACAGTCGATACAAACAATTATTATGGAAACATTTCAATAAGCGACAATGCAATCCGCACTGTCGCTGGTTTTGTTGCATTGGATTGTTATGGTGTTGTTGATTTGGTTCCAAAAAACCTTAAAGACAGTGCAAGAGAACTTTTGAAAAAAGAAAGATATTCAAAGGGTGTTTCAATCAGTCATATTGACAACAGAATATTCATTGACATACACTGCATTCTCAAATACGGTGTATCTATCTCTGCTGTGGCTGAGTCGCTTAAAAAATCAGTAAAATATAGTGTCGAAAACTTTACCGGAATGATTGTTGACACCGTCAATGTTCATGTTGTTGGTGTATGTGTATAACCGGACAAAATATAGGAGCATAAAATGCAAAAAACAATAAATGGGACAACCTTTCGCAAGATGGTTCTTGCGGGAGCAGGTCTTCTTGAACAAAATAAAGAATATGTCGATTCGTTAAATGTTTTTCCAGTGCCAGATGGCGACACCGGAACAAATATGTTTCTCACAATGAAGTCGGCAGTAAATGAAATCAATAAGTGTATGAACAATGATATGGCATCACTTTCTGAAGCATTTGCGAAGGGAGCTCTTCGTGGGGCAAGAGGAAACAGTGGTGTTATTACTTCACAAATTTTCAAAGGTTTCTGTTCGATAACAAAAAATTGTAAAGAAATCACTACAAAAGATTTTGCAAGAGCAATGCAAGAAGGTGCAACAATTGCTTACAAAGCTGTCACAAAGCCAAAGGAAGGCACAATCTTGACTGTTATAAGAGTTATGTCAGAAAATGCTGTTTCACTTGCAAAGAGACACGATGACTTTGAAACTTTCCTTAGAAAGGTTTGTGAAACTGGTGAGGAAATTTTGAAGCAAACACCTGAAATGCTTCCAGTTTTGAAAAAGGCTGGTGTTGTTGACTCAGGCGGTCGCGGAATTTTGTGTATTTTCACAGGTTTTATGAGATTCATCAATGGTGAAGAAGACCTTGAATATACTTTTGAAGACGAAACAAAGCCACAAACAGTTGATGATGTTGTTGCTGACCTTACCCAACTTGGAGACATCCAATTTGGATATTGCACAGAATATATGATCATTCATATGCACAAAAAGACTACAGAAGCAGACATTGACAAGCTCCGTGAAAGACTTATGGAGATTGGTGACTCTGTTATCTGTATTGGCGATTTGTCCCTTGTTAAGGTGCATGTACACACAAACGAACCAAACAAAGCTCTTGGTTATGCTCTCGAACTTGGTGAACTTTTCAATCTTAAAGTTGAGAATATGAGAGAACAAAACCGTGAACTTATGAAGAAGGCAGAAGCTGCTCAAGAAACAAAAGAAATGGGTATGATTTCTGTTGCTCCAGGGGATGGACTTGGAGAAATCTTTAAAGAACTTACTGTTGACCAAATCATTCTTGGTGGACAAACAATGAATCCAAGTGCAGAAGACATTGCAAATGCAGCTGAAAAAGTGCCTGCAAGGACAATCTTTGTCTTCCCAAACAACAAAAACATCATTTTGGCAGCAGAACAAGCAAATGATGTCACAAACAAAAACCTTATTGTTATCCCAACTAAGAGTGTTCCTGAAGGAATTGCGGCATCAATCGCATTCAATCCAGATGCTTCTGTTGAAGAAAACCAAAATGCAATGCTTGAAGCAATCAGATCAGTTAGATCTGGCTCTGTCACATATGCTGTTAGAGATACCCATGTCGATGGTTTTGACCTTTCAAAGGGCGAAATTATTGGTCTTGACGACAAGGCTATTTTGGCAAAAGGAAATCTTGTAAGCGAGACAACTGAAAAACTTATTGAAGCACTCATTGATGACAATGTTATGAACATCACACTCTTCTATGGTGAAGACATAAGAGAAGATGAAGCACAAGAATTGCAAGAGAAAATTGCAGCAAAATATCCTGACTGTGAAGTGACTAGATCTTTGATCAAAATCAGACTGTCTCAGGCC
>CAMOEU010000015.1 GCA_946612575.1 uncultured Clostridia bacterium | reverse complement strand
GATTTATGCTTTAAATATCGCTCTTCAAACCTACAAAATTTCATTGTTTTGAAAATAAAATTGAAACTTTTTTATGAAAAATCTGCATCCGTATTCAAAAAAATGCAAGAATGTTTTGATTTGAAGAAAAAATTGCAGCCTTGTGATAAACCATCACTTGGAAGTGTTTTTAAAAGATTTGAAAAAGACGGAGAAATTTGTTTTCCTGCAAAAATTATTGAAGAGTTAAATTTGAAAGGAATTTCTGTGGGTGGAGCTCAAGTTTCCACAAAACATTCTGGATTTATAATAAACAGTGGTGGTGCAAAAAGTGCTGATGTGAAAAAACTTGTTGGACTGCTTCAAGAGGAAATGAAAAAAGTCGGTTATAGTCCCGAAACCGAAATTGTGATTTTGGAAAAGTGAGAGTTTTTGTTTGTAAAACAAAGTTAAAAATGATAGAATAATTACCAAGGAGATATATATGATTTTATTTGGTGATTATCATACTCACACAACATACTCAAGACATAATCACGGCAAGGGAACAGTGCTTGAAAATGCTTCTGTTGCACAAGAAAAAGGACTTAAGCAAATCGCAATCACAGACCACGGATTTAATCATGAATTTTATGGGATAAGAAGAAAGGAGTTGCCACAACTTAAAGAAGATATTCTCAATGCAAAAGAGATAACTGGAGTTGATATTTTGCTTGGAGTGGAAGCAAACCTTATTTCTATGAATGGCGATGTTGATGTCAATGAAGAAGATTATGACTATTTGGATGTCTTTTTGATGGGTTATCACAAACTTGTCAATATGAAAAGCATCAAAGACAAATTTTTGCTTAATTATTCAAATATGTTTGCAAGTATTTTTAAAAGTAAAGAAAGAGAAAATCGAAACACAACTGCAATTTTGAAGGCAATAGACAAACATCCTATTGATGTGATCACACATCTTAACTATGGTTTTCAAACAGACACAATGGCTGTGGCAAAACTTGCAAAGCAAAAGGGTGTTTTGATTGAACTTAATGGGAAAAGAATCAATTTTACTGATGAAGAAATTGAAATGATGAAAGCGGAAGGAATAAAGTTTATTGTCAATTCCGATGCTCACAAACCAGAAAGAGTTGGGGAAGTAAACAATGGAATGAATTTGATTTACAGACACAATATTCCACTTTCTCAAGTGGTAAACATTGACAAAATACCAAAATTTCACAAAAAATAAATGAGGACAATATGAGTTTTTCTAGACAATCGAAAGAAGAAATCTTAAAGACCAATATTGAAGATGATGCTGCTGGCATAGCTTTTATGTCAGGGCTTTTTCATTCTTGCGGTCAGATTTCGAAGATGAACAACAAGATTTATGTCAAGATTGTCTCTGATGTTGAGAAACTCTTTGATTTTTGTCAAAAACTTATTAAAAAACTTTATGGAGATGAGATTTCTGCTGAAGTTGGAGAAAATTATAGCATAAATAAAAACACTTACTATGAAATTGCCTTTGATGTTGACAAAAACAAACAACTTTTGCTTGATACTGGCATTATTGACATTGTTGATGGACAACCTTCTTTCAATTTCGAATTGGATAAAAATTTGGTTTTGGAAGATGAAGCGAGAAGATGCTTTATTAAAGGTGTTTACATCGGCTCAAGCACTTCTTCAATCAAACTTTCTCAGGACACAGCTCAAAGTTGCGGTTCGGGTTATCATATGGAATTTGTTTCGCAAAGCCATCAATTTTTGTTAGATTTTTCATCAATCTTGGCAGAATACAACATTATTGGCAAGATTTTTGAAAGAAAAAATTCGTTTGTGCTTTACATCAAAGATGTTGAGACCATTCAAGACCTTTTGGCTGTTATGGGTGCAAACAAGTGTGTGCTTGACCTTTCAAATGAGATTGTGACAAGAGAGCTTCGAAACAAGATAAACAGACAAGTCAACTGTATGAATGCAAACATAAACAAAACAGTTGAGGCAAGCATGAAACAGGTTGAGGCGATAAACACAATCATAAACACTGTTGGTCTTGAAAGTCTGAGTGAAGATCTTCAGGAAGTGGCAGTGCTAAGACTTGCAAATCAAGAAGAAAGTCTTGACGAGTTATTGAAACTTTCGACAATCAAACTCACTCGTTCGGGACTTAATCACAGATTTAGAAAACTTATTAAAATTGCGAAGACTTTGGAGGAATAATGGGAGATTTCGTTCATTTACATGTGCACACTGAATATTCACTTCTTGATGGAATTGCAAGAGTAAAAAAACTTGTTGAGATGACAAAAGAAAGGGGTTATTCTGCCTGTGCGATTACTGACCACGGAAATATGTATGGCACATTGCAGTTTTTTGAAGAATGCATAAAGGCAGGAATCAAGCCTATTCTTGGATGTGAATTTTATATTTGCAATGATTTACACAAAAAAGTTGGCAAAGATGATATGGGCCATATTATTTTGCTCGCGAAAAATGATGAAGGATTTCACAACCTTTTGAAACTTAATGAAATCGCATTTTGTGAGGGGTATTATTACAAGCCAAGAATTGATTATAAAGTTTTGAAAGAACATAGCGATGGTGTGATTTGTCTTTCTGCTTGTCTTGCTGGTCATATTCCACAATTTATTTTGCAAAGAAGATTTGATGAAGCAGAAAAAATGATTTTGGACCTTAACGAAATGTTTAGGAAGGAAGATTTTTATCTTGAAATTCAAAATCATGGCATTCCAGAACAAAAGCTTGTAAACGAATTTTTGGCGGAGATGTCAAAAAAACACGGCATCAAAATGGTCGCAACAAACGATGTGCATTATCTAAACAAAGATGATGCAGAGATGCAAGATGTTTTGATGTGTGTTCAGATGGGAAAATTCCTTGATGACCCAGACAGAATGAAGTTTCAAACAAACGAATTTTATCTTAAAACCTATGAAGAAATGATGGAAGCAATGGTTGGTTTTGAGGATGCTGTTGCAAACACTTTGGAAATTGCAAACAAGTGTGATGTGACAATCAAAACAAAATCTTTGGGAGAAATTTTTGGTATTGATGAAAAATACAAGCTTCCAGCATCAAAAAACTATATCCCTGTCTATAAGCCAAGCACAGGGGAGACTGCATATGAATTTTTGAGAAGGATTTCATATGAAGGACTTTATAGAAATTATAAAAATGTCACACAGGACCTTATTGACAGACTTGAAATGGAACTTGAAATCATTAGCGGACAAGGGTTTGTTGAATATTTCCTTATTGTGTGGGATTACATAAACTATGCAACATCTGTTGGAATTCCTGTTGGACCAGGAAGAGGAAGCGGTGCGGGCTCACTTGTTGCATACTGTTCTGGCATCACAAAAATTGACCCAATAAGATATAGTTTGTTCTTTGAAAGATTCATCAACAAAGAAAGAGTTTCTATGCCCGACTTCGATGTTGACTTCTGTATGGATAGAAGAGGCGAAGTTATTGAATATGCCAAAAGAAGATATGGCATTGACCATGTCGCAAACATCGTCACATTTGGTTGTATGCAAGCCAAAAATGCCATAAGAGATGTCGGCAGAGTGCTCAGAATTCCAAACAGTGATGTTGTTAGGGTAACAAAACTCATTCCAAACAAATTGCCAGATGGCATCAAAAAACCACCTGTGCTTAAATATTATTTTGGCACAACTGGAAAACCTGAAAACGACAAATATATCATTCCAGAACTTAGAGAACTTTACGACAACAACGAAGACATAAGACATATTGCTGATATGGCAATCAAACTTGAAGGTGTGCCAAGAAATGTTTCGACACATGCTTGCGGGGTTTTGATTGCTCCAGAGCCTGTTTCAAACTTTGTGCCTGTGGCGGTTTCAGAAGGTGCGAGAGTCACTCAATATAATATGATTGAGCTCGAACATATGGGGCTTTTAAAGATGGACTTCTTGGGGCTTAGAACACTTACTGATATCAAAAAAGCTTGTGATTATATCTATGAAAATCACGGAGTTAAAATTGATTTTTATAGCAGTGATTTCACATATGATGATCCAAAGGTTTTTGGTATGCTTGCAGAAGGAAATACTGATGCAGTCTTCCAACTTGAAAGTGCTGGCTTTAAGAAGTTTATGAAAGAGCTTAAACCAAACTGTTTGGAAGATATTGTCGCTGGTGTTTCTATGTATAGACCAGGACCTATGGATTCTATTCCAAAATTTGTTCACAACAAACACAATCCTGACGACATTGTTTATGATGATGAATGCCTTGAGCCAATTTTGAATGTCACATATGGCTGCATTGTTTATCAAGAACAAGTTATGAAAATTGTTCAGGTTATGGGTGGATATAGTATGGGGCAGGCCGACAACATCCGCCGTATTATGGGTAAGAAACAGGTCGAAAAAATTGACCAAGAGAGAAAGAAGTTTATTGATGGATGGGAAGATCCATCAGGCAAACGAAGCATTCCTGGAGCTGTCAAACTTGGACACAGCAGAGAAGTTGCTGAAAAGATTTTTGATGAGATGAAGGAATTTGCAAAGTATGCCTTCAACAAATCTCATGCCTGTGCTTATTCTCATGTCACATATCAAACCGCATATTTGAAATATTATTATGAAACCGAATTTTTGACTGCCATTTTAAACAACCGTATCACAAATGCTGACAACATCACAAAGTATGTTTCATTTGCAAGAAGTGAGGGCATTGAAGTTTTGCCTCCACACATAAACAAGAGTATGGCATACTTCCACACTGAAGACAACAAAATCAGATTTGGTCTTGGTGGACTTAAACATGTGGGAATTGCACTTACTGAGTCAATAATTAAAGAAAGAGAAGAAAACGGCGACTATAAGAATTTTGACGACTTTATCAAAAGAGCTGTCAAGATTGGTGTAAACAAAAAAGCTATTGAATGTCTTATTCTTTCTGGAGCATTTGATTGCTTTGGAAAATACCGTTCTCAATATATGGCTGTGTATGAAAAAGCTGTTGAAAAAGCAGTTAAAGACAAAAAGAGCAACCAACTTGGACAAATTTCGTTCTTCAACGAAAGCTTTGGTGGAGAACAAATTCAAGACAGCATTATTTATCCAGACATTAAAGAATTCAACAAGAAAACACTTCTCAAAAACGAAAGAGAAATTGTTGGGGTTTATATGTCAGGACATCCACTTCAAGACTATGTGAAAAAGTTTGATTCGTTCACATTGAATTCAAGTATGATAATTCAAAACGATGATGAAATGCAGGTCGACGAAGAAGGCGATTTCTCAATGGATATGGCAGATATTGAAAACGAAAACAATCTTCAAGATGGACAGCCTTTCACTTGCGGCGGAATAATCACTGAAGTGAATATGAAAAGGACAAAGACAGGCAAGTCTATGTGCTATGTCAAACTTGAAGACCTTAAAGGCACACTTGAACTCACATTCTTCTCGAATGCAGTTTCAAAATATAGAGATCTTTTGGAAGAAGACAATCTTGTCACAATAAAGGGCAGAATAAACATCAGACCAGGCATGCCAATCTCTGCAATTGGGGAAGCGGTTTTCCTTTGGAAAGATGAAGAAGAAAAAGCCCAAAAGCAAAAACCAAAAGAAAGACTTTGCCTGAAGTTTGACACAAAAAATCCAGATGTTTATAGCAAAGTTAAAAACTCTATTTCTTCATATCCAGGACAAACACAAGTTGTGATAAAATGTTCATCAAGCGGAAAGGTTTTTGTTTATCAAGACACAGTTAGAGTAAACAATTATCTTCTCAATGAGCTTTCCGGAATCATTGGAAATGAAAATATAGTTGTGCAATAAAAAAACTAGGCGACTGCCTAGTTTTTATTTCTTCCAAGTCTCTTATCTCTTGCTTCTTTTTCTGTTTCAATCATTGCAATGCGTTTTTTGCTTTCTTCCTCTTCTTTTTTAAATATTTCATCATCTTCAGAGATTTCTTCAACATCAAATACTTTTGTAACATCATCAATCATCTTTTGTTGACTATTTTCAAGGTCGTTTGCAAATTCTACTAAAGATGTTTTAGCAAGATAAAATGAAACTTTGCTTAATACATAAAGTGCATCTTCTACATCTTTTTTAATTTTTGAATTTTGAACAGTTGAGAAATTTACAAGGTAATCAAATTCCATCTCTAAAAGTTTTTCTCTTTTTTTAATGAGTGGATTATTACGAGCCTCTTTCAATTGTTCTTCCAAATCAACAATGTATTCACTAGCAGATTTCTCTTGATCTTTAAGAATTTCTTTCTTTTGGTCATTTTTTTCTTTTTGCTCTTTTTTCATAATTTTCTTTAATTCTTTTTCTTCTTTACTAATTTCTTTTTCAAGAGCCTTGATTTGTTTGTCAATTGGTTTAGCCTCTTTATCAAACTTTTTATATAATCTATCATAATGATCATCATGAATTTTTTTCGCATTTTGCAGTTTCATATTTTTATTAAGATTTTCGGCTGATTCCATAGCTGCATATGCTTCGTCAAGCAAGTTTGGTTTTTTAATTTCATTTTTTTTCATAATCAATTTTTCCTTTATTTTTTAATTTTCTTTTGCATAAGATCTATGCCATATTCGCCAATTGTTTTGAGTTCATCAATAATTTGTTCATAAACGAGTTTTGCATTTTGTATAAACTCTTCTTTTGAAACAACAATTGCATCACTATTGAATTTTGGGGGTGTAAGATTTTGTAAATCATTTTCTTTCCTTTCAACATATTCTCCAGAAATGCCCATGTTTTTCTTTGCGAGTTTATAGTTGAATTTTGCAACTTTCATAAATTCTAAAACATTTTGATTCATAAAGGTATTATAAAGTTGCATTCCTTCTTCCATACCTGCATTTATCATTGATGTCAAAATATCAGAGAGATCAAATTGATGGTCATTCCAATATTTAATTGCATTTTGTGGATCGATTGAAAAATATTTAAGGTTCATATCAAGGACATCATCTGTGATTTTGATATATTCTTCAACTTTTTCAAGTTCGCTTTCAATATTTTTTTTCATTTTTATTCTCACTTTTAAACTATTTATTTTGTTGTTGTATAGAAAAGATAATATTTAGTCATTACTTTTCTTCTATACCTTTCTTAAGAGCCGAGAGTCCAGCCATGGTAAGAAATGTCCCACCAACTATAGATGTGATGCTTGATGTTTTTAAAATTTCGTTTGGTTTTTTAACTTTTTCTTCTTCCTTAATTTCTTTTCCTTGTGAAATTAAGGCTTGTTGGTTAATATATGCATTGTTAGCTTTTGAATATAGTTGAATTGAAATTACACTTTTTGCAAACATAGCAAGACCAAGTGTAAAATAAATTATTGCTCTAAAAAAATGGTTTCTCATAATTTTTCTCCCTTTTTAATATCTTCTTCTTTCTTCGTCTATACAAGCATAAATCCCTGCACCAATTGTAATTGCAGCAGCGACTGATGCTGTGATGCCAAAAACCAATTGTATTACAGGTTTTTCTTCATCAGATTTTTTTTCGGAGATTTCATTTTCAGATCTTGTGTTTTTGTCATCAACTTCAACAGTTTCTTCTTTTGTTGAAACCATTGGATCGAAATAATCAAATGTTGCAATGCTACCAAAAGCAGCTAAAATTCCTCCTAAATAAATAAGTCCAAATCCAGGGTGCTTTGCCATTGCTCTTGCTGCCATATATCCCATATTAATATTCCTCCTTTTTTAAAATTTTTGCAAAGTATTTTCTTTCATATGCATCAAAAATTGAAGTTTTGATTTGAATGATACTGTGAATTCTTTTAAGTTCTTGTTTTTTGTTTGGGTTGTTTATTTCTTTGAGAATATACTCTTTAGTTTTATCTAATATATATCCAAATGTGCGATAGTTGTCTTCCAAGTTTAGTCCTCTGTCAATCACAAGTTTTTGCCAAACTTTTTCAAAAGTTGTGTGTTTCATAATTGTGTCAAAGGCCTCATCATTTTCACCCTCTGCAGCAAATTGTGCTGGGGTGATGCCAGAATCTGTTGTTCTATTGATAAGCTTTGGATTTGTTTGTGCAATATATTCCAAAACCTCACAGTCATTTTTTATTGCTGCAATATGCGCGGCTGTTGTTCCATCAAAATCATCTATGGCTGTATCTAAATCGAAATCTTCTTTTCTAAGCCAATTTTCATATTCTTGTCTTGTCATTTTTTCTCCTTTATCTACAAAATTCTTTTTCTTTTAAATCATTGTAATAAATGTAATCTGTATGTTTGTGTTCAGTTTCTTCTTTTGTCAGGGTGTAAGCACAATCACAAATCTTGTCATATTTTTCTTCTTTAGGGCATTTGTCAAAATACAAAACAAATTCGTATGTTTGAAGTGTTTCGCCACAGTTAAATTTCAAGATTGGTGTAAAACTATGTCCATATCCAGAATATACACCACCTTCAACATCGTGATATGGAGAGTAAAGAGAACCTTTATGTAATGTGTTTACTCCATTTTCTTCAACAACGATGTATTGATCTTTTGCTACTTCAAATTCACCTTTAAAAAAATTTTTATTTTCGTGCTCTCCATAATCAATACCACAAGATGCAAGTGAAATAGCGGCGGTAGCTACAGCTCCAAGTGTTAAAGTTTTTTTCAAGATTTTTTTCATTTTTTCTTTCCTCCTTTTTTTTATTTGGTTTGGAAAGTCAAAAAAAACAAGACTTTCCGAATTTCTTCAAAAAGTCTTGTTAAAGCATTTATATTTGCTCTTGCAAAAGCGAGATTTTTCAATCTGAGATGACGCTTCTGCAACCACTATATTGTGGAAACTACTCCCTCTTTATGTGCTCATTATAGCACAAATTTTTTGTTTGTCAATAGTTTTTTTTAAAATTTTTAAACATGATGGGTGTGTGGTTTTTTGTAAGGTTTTTTTTCTATGCAAGTAAGAATGTTTCTTTTTTCTTTCAAGAATCTTGCAAAATCATTTCCGATTTTGAAATGTTTAAGACCATCGCAAATTTGATTTATGTGTGAGACATATTCTGAGTTTGAAATAACTTCTTTTTTAACTTTCAAGAAACTATCTTTACCACCTTTGATTTTGTCAAGAGTGCCAACTACTTGCTCAACAACATAATATCTTTCTTCTGAAGCAAGAGTGTTGCAAAACTCATTCCACTTTTCCTTATCTTTAGCCTTCAAAGAAGCTTCGCTGATAAGGCGGCTTTGCAAATAAAGTTTTGAGTGTTTCAAAAGTTTGAGACCTTTTTTTGCAGTTTCAATATTTGCTTTTGTTTCAAACATTGGATCTGTCAATGTGATGTTGTCAGCACCAGCATAATTGTTTTTTCTTGCAAATTCATTTATTTCAACAACTGAATACAAGATTTGATAATTTGTTTGGATATCACCTTTTTTTGCGGATTCGCAGTATTTTTTCCATTGTGTTTTTGAAGTGGCATCAACGAGTGCAATTTCGCAAAGTTTGTCAATAAGTTTTTCTGTAAGATTGTTTGTCATTTTGTTCTCCTTATGTTTTATATTCTACTCAAAATTATGAATTTGTCAATACCTAATTTGCTGTTTTTTCAAGAAAATTTTCACTTTTTTGTGTTTTGTTTTTAAAAAGAATTTTTCTTTGATATAATATCTATATGAAAGGCGGTTTATTTAGGAAAAAACACAAAATTGGTCTTGCTTTTGGCGGTGGTGGAGCAAGAGGTTTTTCACACCTTGGAGTGATAAAAGCATTTGAAGAATATGGACTTGATTTTGACTATATTTCTGGCACTTCAGTGGGAAGCATTATTGGTGCAGTTTATGCAAACGGAATGGGGTTTGAAGAACTTTATTCAATTGCAAAAAAACTCAAAACAAGTGATATAAGGACAAACAAATTCTATTCTTTCACATCAAAGACAGATGGCATCGAAAATTTGATGATAAGCACTTTGGGTGATATTAATGTTGAAGATTTGAAAAAACCTTTTTCAGCGGTTGCGGTTGACATAAAATCTACAAAGCAGGTTTGCATAAGTCATGGAAACCTTGCAAAGGCTGTTGCAGGGAGTTGCTGTGTTCCACTTTTTTTTGAACCAGTGAAGTTTGGAGATAGGCTTTTGTGTGACGGTGGGCTTCAAAACACAATTCCGGCAGAAATACCAAGGCATTTTGGGTGCGACTATGTTGTTGCAGTTGATTGCAACAGCACTCGAACTTACGGCACAGACAGCACGAAGACTTTGGATGTTTTGGGATGCTCGATAAGAATTTTGATGAAGAGTAATGCTGTCAAAGGATATGTTTATAGTGATGTTATGGTGGCAGTTGACAATAAAAAATTTAAGTCCACAAAACTCTCTGGGCTTGATGAGATGGTGGATGAAGGCTATAAGGCTGCAATTGATGTTATGCCACAGATAATAAAAATTTTTCAAGGAAAAGCAAAGAAAATCAAAACCAAAAAATTTGATAAGGATGAAATAGAATATATCTAATGAAATACTATTTGAGAAAAAATTGGCAAAACATACTTTTTGAGTCTGCACTTTGTGTGGTGTTTGTAATTTTGTCGATTTTTCTTTTTCAGTATCAAACTGCAATTGATTTTGCCTTTTGCGGGGCAAGCAGGATAAACGAAACGGCACTTCAGGTTTACACATTTGATGTCGGTCAGGCAGGAGCAAATTTGATTGTTTTGCCAAACAAGGTTTCAATTGTTATTGATACTGGCAGTGAGCAAAGTCAAAGCAAGTTTTTGTCTCAACTAGATTACATATTAAACAAAAACGGAATAAAACAAATTGATTATTTGTTTTTGTCACATAGTGATGAAGATCATATTGGTG
>CAMOEU010000014.1 GCA_946612575.1 uncultured Clostridia bacterium | reverse complement strand
CTTTATGGTGCTTGCAAACGAAACTGTTGCAAGACATTTTTGCACAAAGGGTGTTCCTTTTGTTTATCGTATTCACGAAGCTCCTACAGTGGAAAAAGTTGCAACCGTATGCGATTTTTTGAAAGGAATTGGTGTTCCTTATCCAAAAATTCCTGACAAAATTGAACCTTCATATTTCCAAAATATTTTGGATAGTGTGCAAAATTCAAACACAAAAGATGTTGTGAACAAAGTTGTTTTAAGGTCAATGCCAAAAGCAAAATATGCAAATAAAAATCTTGGTCACTTTGGTCTTGCTCTTGTGGATTATTGTCACTTCACATCACCAATCAGAAGATATCCTGACCTTACTATTCATAGAATCATCAAAGAGTGGCTCCATAACGGAAAGAAACTTTCAAAAACAAGAATGGACGAACTTGATGAATTTACATTTGAGGCGGCAGAGCAGGCTTCTTCTTGTGAAAGAAATGCCGATTATGCTGAAAGAGATGTTGATGACCTTTGGAAAGCATATTTGATGAAAGACAGAGTTGGACAGCAATTTGATGCGACAATTTCTTCTGTGACAAGTTTTGGACTTTTTGTTGCTCTTGACAACACTGTTGAAGGGCTTGTCAAATTGAATGATTTGCCAGATGATGCATATCTGTTTTTGGAAAGACAACTTAAACTCAAAGGCACAATGCATACATTCTCACTCGGGGATAAAGTAAAAGTCGAACTTGTAAATGTAAGCTTGCATGCAAGAAATATTGACTTTAAAATTGTTGATTTTTAGAAAAATGGCAAAAATTATGCCTTTTTTCTTTAAAAAAACACAAAAAATAGTCACTTTTTTGCATAATGGTATTGAAAATATTTTATTTTAATGATATAATGGAGAGGAAATGAAAGTCGTATCAAATAATAAAAAAGCATTTTTTGATTTTTTCATTTCAGACTTGCTGGAGGCCGGAATTGTCTTGGAAGGTTGTGAAGTGAAGTCTGTAAGAGCAGGTGGTGCAAGTTTGACTGACAGTTTTGTTGTTGTTAAAAACGGCGAAATGTTTTTGAAAAATGCATACATCAAACCTTACGAAAAAACCTCTTCATTCAAACCTGATGAAAGAAGGAGCAGAAAACTTCTTCTAAACAAAGCAGAAATTTTGAAGTTTGAAAGAATGGCAAAGGAGAAAGGATTTTCAATTGTTGCTACAAAAATCTACTTCAATGATGCTGGAAGGGTGAAAGTTGAGATTGGTCTTGCAAAAGGCAAAAAACTTTACGACAAACGACGGTCACTCAAAGATAAGGCTGTGAAAAGAGATATCGAAAGATATTCTAAAGTCTAGATTTGGGGACGATTTTGGTTTCGACGGGGATTTGAGCTTGATATATAAAGCATGTGGTGTTGCCCATCACCTAAAAATGAGCAAAGCGAATAAACGCAAAAAATAACAATGTTGTTGCTTTCAACAATGCTGCTTATGCTGCCTAGTTGTTTGTGACACAAACTTGATTGAATTTTCAATCTGCTCAACTTTTGATTTGCCAGTCGAAAGAATTTGAGTATCATCTTTGGCAAAACTTTGCATAAAGTTGTCCTTGTATGTGCAAAAAATTTTAAGGAATTGCTTTCAAAACCCGTTTACAGGTGACTTGAAAGTGAAAAACATTTGTAAACTAAACATGTAGAAAGGTATCTTGCAGGATTTTCGGACGAGGGTTCAATTCCCTCCGTCTCCACCAAAAATACGACTTAAAAAAAGCAAAAAGGATGGTAATTGCTATGTTTAATTCAATGATAGGAAGTATTACAAGTTCATTTATTTTTGATTTGTTTATTGTGTTTGCTGTTGTTATTGCAGGTTCAATTATTTGCTACTTTGCTGGAGAAGCTATCACATCTGCAATCAAAGACAGAAAACAAAAATCAAAAAACACTTCAAAAGAAGAATTGGTTTTTGACAAAGAAGAAACAAAGACTGATGAAAAGGTTGATGAAAAAGGTTTGGTCACATTCACTTTGGATGCTGAAGAAACAGAAAAATTGAATGCTCCAGTAGAAGCAGAAGAATCTGAAGAATTTGTTGATGTTGATGAAGATAAGGCTGAAGAAGAAAAAATTTCTGCCGAAGATGAAATCTCTCAAGAAGAAAGAGAAAATCAAGAAAGAAGAGCTTATCTTGAAGCAAGAAGACAAGAACTCTTGAGAAGAATGCAAGCCGAAATGTACGAAGAAAACGAAGAAGAACAAGAGTCTGAAGAAACTGATGAAGCAGAAGGAACAACTGAAAATGAAGTTGAAGAAACTGATGAAGAACCAGTAGAAGAGACAGAGACAGAAGAAGTTGTTGAATCTGAAGAAGAGTCTGAAGAAGAATCTGAAGAAACAGAAAGTGAAGAAGAAACAGAAAATGCTGATTCAGAAGAAGTAGAAGAACAAGATGACTCTTTGGAAGAAGAAAGAAAAGCTTTGGAACTTGAAAAAGAAAGATATGAAGCGATGGTTAAAGAACTTGAAACCGCCAAAAAGGCTTTGGCTGAGACACAAAAAACAGTTGTTGCTCCAGCACCAGTTGTTGCAAATGTTGGCTTAGGACTTACACTTGATGAGTTAAAAGAAAAACTTGCAACCGCCGAAGAAAGACTCAAAGAAACAGAAAAAGAATTTAAACAATGCAAAAAAGAATACATTCCACTTCACAAAGTTTGGTCAACTCATGAAAAAGATGAAAAGAAACTTAGAAGAAAAGAAGCTCTTGTTGCTAAGCAAAAAGTTTTGCTTTACGGTGTGAACAATTATGCTGATATTGATGAAGACAAGGCAAAGAAACTTGCTGAAGATCTTGACCTTTTGGATGGACTTAAACTTTCTGTTAAACATTGTGAAGAAGTTATGAAAAACAATGAAGAAAGATATCCACTTCTTGAAAAAATGTATAATGTTTTGAAAGAAAGAGATGAAGAAATCAAGGCTGATATTGAAAGCTTGAAAGCTGAAATCGAAAGATTGGAAGCAGAGCAAGAAGATTAGTTTTAAAATCCGCATGTAATTGCGGATTTTTTATTGCAAAAAATTTGAATTTGTTTGGTGATGTTTGTTATAATAATCATATGGAAAACATTGAAAAAGCTTTTGTGTGTTCAATAGATGAATGTCTTGAAAAAACTCAGTCACAAAGACAGGGACTTTCTTCTCGCACAGCAAAAACTAGACTTGAAGAAAATGGCAAAAACGAACTTACTCCAAAAAAGAAAAGAAATGGCTTTTTGAAATTTTTGGACCAATTTAAAAATGTTTTGATTATTGTCTTGATGATAAGTTGTTTTGTCAGTGTGATAATCGGAATTGTAAACAAAACATATGACGAATTTATTGATGCAGGAATCATTTTGATTGTTGTGTTTGTAAATGCTCTTATTGGTTTTTTGCAAGAAAAAAATTCTGAAAAAGCAATGGAGTCGCTTAAAAACCTAACAAAGCCTTATTGTGAGGTTTTGAGAAATGGAAAGGCGATAAGCATCAAAACTGAAGAACTGGTTTTGGGTGATATTGTTGTTTTGGAAGCGGGTGATGTTGTGCCTGCAGATTTGAGACTTATTGAAAGTAGTTCGCTCAAAATCATTGAGAGTGCTCTTACTGGAGAAAGTGTGCCGGTTGAAAAAGATGCTTTGGCAGTTTGTGAAGATGGTGCACCTTTGGCAGAAAGAACAAATATGGCATTTATGGGCACAAGTGTTTCTTATGGAAGAGCGACTGGTGTTGTTGTGGCTTGCGGAATGCATACTGAAATGGGAAAGATTACATCTGCACTTAATGAAATTGAAAGTGAAGAAACACCAATTACAAAAAGACTAAAAAAGACAAATCTTATCATAACATTTGTTGTGCTTGCTGTGTGTGCTGTGCTGTTTGTTGTTGAAATAATAAGAGGTGCAAATATTTTTGGTTCTATTTCAATGGCAATAGCAATTGCAGTTTGTGCAATTCCTGAAGGACTGCCTGCTTGCAACACAGTTGCAATGTCGCTTGGTGTGAAAAGAATGAGTGAGCAAAGGGCGATTGTCAAACATTTGCCTGCTGTGGAAACTTTGGGAAGCACTGAAGTTATTTGTTCGGACAAAACTGGGACATTGACTTTAAACAAAATGACAGTTAAGAAGATTTTCTATCTTGGCGGTCTTTGTGATGACATAAACAAAGAGAATGAAACTTTGCCATCATCTGCACTCACTTTGGATGAAGTTTCACAAATACATGAAGATAAATTTAATGAAGACAGAAACTTTAATGAAATTCTTAAGTGTATGCTTTTGTGTAATGACACTAGAGTTAAGGTGGAAGACGGAAAACTTGAGACTGTTGGAGATCCAACTGAAATTGCTCTTGTAGATTTTGGTTATAAATATGGTATAAGCAAAGAATATGTTGATGGTCAATTTGAAAGAATAAATGAAGTTCCTTTCGATAGTGAAAGAAAGATGATGTCAACAATACATAATGTTGATGGGAAAAATATTGTTTACACAAAGGGTGCAATTGACAGTGTTTTGTCTAGATGCGACAGAATTTTGGACGATGGAAAGATAAGAAGACTTACAAATGCTGATAAAGAACTTATTATGCAGAAAAACTATGAGTATGCTTCAAGTGCTTTGAGACTTTTGGCTTTTGCATTTAGACAAGTTGACAAGGTAGGCAGACCAACAAGCAAAAACACAGAAGTTGATATGTGCTTTATCGGACTTGTGGGGATGATTGATCCACCAAGAGATGAAGTTAAGGATGCAATCAAGACTTGTAAGCAAGCAGGTATTACCACAATTATGATAACTGGTGACCATAAAGACACGGCTTTTGCAATTGCGAAAGAGCTTGGAATTTGCTCTGACGAAAAAAGAGTTATTACTGGAAAAGAACTTGATGAAATTGACGATGAAAGATTTGAGAAACTTGTGAACACTTTCTCTGTTTATGCTAGAGTGAGTCCAGAACATAAAGTAAGAATCGTTAAAGCTCTTAAGGCAAATGACAAGATTGTTGCTATGACAGGCGATGGGGTGAATGATGCTCCAAGCATAAAGGCAGCAGATATTGGTGTTGGAATGGGCATCACAGGCACTGATGTCACTAAGGAAGCGGCTGATATCATCCTGACTGATGACAACTTTGCAACTATTGTCGGGGCTGTCAAAGAAGGTAGAAGAATTTATGATACTCTTTTGAAACTTTTGATGTTTTTGCTTGGGACATCCATTGCAGAACTTTTTGCCTTGTCAGTTATTTTGATTGGTTTTGGAGATGTAAATTTCTTCTCTGCACCACTTATTATGTGGATAAACTTTGTTTCTGACACATTTGTCGGACTTGCACTAGGGTTTGAGAAAGCGGAAAGTAATGTTATGAAACGAAAACCTGTGAAAAATAGGGGAAGTTTGTTTAAGGGGGATGTTGGGATAAATATCTTGGCTTCTTCAGTTTTTGTTTCTGCAATGCTTATCCTTTTGTATTGTTTGACAACTTTTGTTTTTGGTTTTACATCTGCAGAGGTCACTACAGTATGTTTTGTATATTTGTGCTTGACCGAACTTTTCCATGCTTTCAATCTCAAGAGCAGGACAGAATCTTTGTTTAGTAAAAATATTTTTGCAAACAAGGTTCTCAATATCAGTTTTGTTGTTTCTGCAATTTTGACAGTGCTTGTTGTTGTGATTCCACTTGGACCAATAACATCTGCACTTGGTATTTCAATGATAAATTGGTGGCAATGGCTTATTGCAATAGGTTGTGCGGTTTTGATTGTGCCTTACTTTGAAATTGTGAAGTTTATTTTGAGAAAACATAGTGAAAGGGTGGAAAGAAAATAATGGAAACTAAAGAGAAAAAAGCTTTTGACCTGAATTCTTTTTCACTTATTGCTTGTGAGACAATTCAAGTGATAATTAAAATCTTTATTGACTTGTTTTTTGTTTCAAAAATATACAGTTGTGGTGCAAGTGCTTCGACAAAAATAATGTATATTGCACTGTTTTATATCATTCAATTTGTATTGACAGGCATACCATTTTTGTTTTCGGGACATTTGCTTGTGAGAATAAACAAAAGCATTTATGTTTCAATTGGAGCGATTTTGCTTACAGCAACAGTGCTTTTGGTTTATATCTTTGGACTTGGTGGAGAAAGTGATCTTTTGACATACACTCCACTTATTGCCGTGATTTATGGGCTTGGATACACATTTTTTTCAGCTGGTCACGGGGCTTTGCAAGGTGAAGTTGTAAACAGTGAAAAACTTATCAAATTTTCTGCACTAAAAAAGATTATTGGTCAAGTTGTCACCGTGCTGTTTCCTGTTTCGTTTGGACTTATTATTGACAATTTAAGTTTTTCATATCTTTCAATAATAATGATTGTTCTTTGTGCTGTTATGATTGTGTTTTCTTTTTTGATAAAGCCTAAAAAGAAACTTGATACAGATTTTTCTTTCAAAAAATATTCAAAGTTTGTGAAGGAGCATAAGGAAGCAAAAAAACCTCTTATCCTTGCCTATATCAGTGACTTTTTTAGGGGAGCATCGTATGACTCAATTATTGTGCTTATGGTGCTTTTCACAATAAGAGCATACGGCTCAAACACATCACTTGGACTTTTAACTTCAATTTTTACATTGTGTTCGATTGTTTTGCTTCTTTTCTACCTTAAATTTTACAGAAAAAGAAGGGCGACAATCTTTGTTGTTCCAGTTATTGTTTTGGTTTCAGTTTCCGCAATAGTTTTGTGTATAACAACATCGCAAGTGACCGTCGCAATTTTTTATGCAGTGTTTACAATTTTCAATGTTGTTTTGATTTCAATTTCTGATGCAAGAAGAAGGGGCGGAATTGCACGGGCTTTGTCTATGTATGGACAAATTTTGGAAGTGAATGCTCTTTGTGAAGTAAGTCTTTTGCTTGGCAGAATAATGACACTTTCAATCATCCTTCTTTGTGGAATATTAAACAGCGAAATCTTGCTTTATGTGGCTTTGGAATTTGCATGTTTGATGTATGTTTGCTTTGGAATTTCGATTATTTTCCTTGAAAAAACACTTGATGATGAAGGCATTTTGATTTTGAAAAATAATTTAAAGAAAAATAGAGAAGAAAATGAAGTTTAGGCTTCATTTTTTTGTCAGTATTTATCGAATTTTCAGCATTTTTTGAATTTTTGTTTTTTGAATATTTTTTTGCAATAAAAAATCTTTACTTTTTGTGACTTTTGTTCTATAATATTTACTATAATTTGGAGATTGAAATGATTGTTGATATTGAAAAAGAAAAACTTGAAAATTTGAAAGAAGAATTTGTTTTCATAAAGGAGTGTCTTTGACCCAGAAGGGCAAAAAAAAGAAATAGAAAAACTTAGACAAATCCAACTTGAAGATGGTTTTTATAATGATAGCAAAAAAGTTTCAAAAATCGGAAGAGAAATGAAGCTTTGTGAATATAAACTTGACAAAGCAAACAGAATTGAAGAAAAACTAGAAGAGTGTTCTTTGGCAATAGAACTTTTGCAAGAGTGTGATGATGATAAAATTTATCAAGAACTCTCACAAAATCTCAAATTTTTGGAAGTTGAGATTGAAAATGCAAAACTTGAAACTTTGCTTTCAGGGAAATATGACAATTATAATGCAATTTTGACAATTCATGCAGGTGCGGGTGGCACAGAAGCACAAGACTGGGCTGATATGCTTTACAGAATGTACTGTATGTATGCGGAAAAATCTGGCTTCAAAATCAAAGTGCTTGATGTTTTGGATGGCGATGAGGCGGGAATCAAATCAATTTCGTTTTTGGTTTCTGGAGAGTTTGCTTACGGTTATCTTAAGGCTGAAAAGGGAGTCCATAGACTTGTTAGAATTTCTCCTTTTGATGCAAATGCAAGAAGACACACAAGTTTTGCAAGTGTGGAAGTTATGCCGGAGATTGAAGAAGCTCCAGACATTGTGATTAGGCCTGAAGATTTGAAGATTGACACATACAGAAGTTCGGGTGCTGGCGGACAGCATGTCAACAAAACTGAATCTGCAATCAGGATCACTCACTTGTCTACAGGCATTGTTGTTGCTTGTCAAAACGAAAGGTCACAAGTGCAAAACAAAGAAACGGCAATGAAGATGCTTTATTCTAAACTCGTCGAAAAACAAGAACTTGAGGAAATGGAAAAACTTGCATCAATCAGGGGAGATGTGAAAAAGATTGAGTGGGGAAGTCAAATTCGTTCTTATGTTTTTTGCCCATATACAATGGTTAAAGACCACAGAACAAATTTTGAAACGAGCGATGTGCAGGGTGTTATGAATGGAAATCTGCAAGAATTTATAAACGAATATTTGAAAAGGACTAGTGTGAAATAATGGGTTATATTGAAACTGCAAAAGAAAAATTTGAGCTTTTAAGGGCAAAGAAAGATGTCCTGATTTTATCAATTGAGTCTTCTTGCGATGAAACTTCAATTGCGGTGGTAAAAAATGGAAGAGAAGTGCTTTCAAACATTGTTTCTTCACAAATTGATATTCACAAACTTTATGGTGGTGTTGTGCCAGAAATTGCTTCGAGAAATCATATCAAAAACATCTCAACTGTGCTTGAGCAGGCAATTGAAGAAGCAAAAATCAAACTTGAAGACATTGATGCTGTCGCTGTGACATATGGTGCAGGGCTTATGGGAGCTTTACTTGTTGGGGTCAACTTTGCGAAGACTCTTGCTTATGCACTTAATATTCCACTTATTGCGGTCAGCCATGTTCATGGTCATATTGGTGCAAATTATATTTCTCACTTGGACTTGAAACCACCATTTTTGTGTTTGATGGTTTCTGGTGGTCATACAGCAATTGTTGATGTGAAAGATTATTGCCAGTTTAAACTTATTGGCTCGACAGTTGATGACTCTGTGGGAGAATGTTTTGATAAAGTTGCTAGAGTGCTTGGTCTTTCTTATCCTGGTGGTCCAAACATTGATAGACTTGCAAAACAAGGGAAAAATGTGATAAAATTCAACTACAAAACTCCGCTTAGAGATACATACAATTTTTCATTTAGCGGGCTTAAGACTGCTGTTGTAAACTATGTTCACAATAAAGAACAGAAAGGGGAAGAAATTTGTAAGGAAGATGTTGCTTGCACTTTCCAAGAACTTGTCACTGACGAACTTTGCACAAAAGCAATAGATGCTTGCAAAAAACTTGGAAAAGACAAGATTGTTGTTGCGGGTGGTGTTGGAGCAAATTCTAGACTCAGAGAAAAACTTCAAAACTTTGGAGAAAAAAACAATATCAAAGTGTATATGCCTGTGCTTAAGTATTGCACAGACAATGCCGCAATGATTGGTGCGATTGCTTATTATTATCTCAAAGCAGGAATTGGACTGAGTGATCTTACACTCACTGCAAAACCTACTGTGGGGATTTAGTTTAAAAGGAGAATTTTTATGGAACTTTTGGCTCCTGCTGGAAATTTTGAAAAATTTTTGACCGCTTTGCATTTTGGTGCAGATGCAGTTTATCTTGCTGGTGGGAAATTTGGACTTAGAGCATTTGCAGGAAATTTCACAGAAGAAGAAATGGAAAAAGCTGTGAAAATTGCTCATTCTCAAAACAAAAGGGTGCATGTGACACTCAATATTATTGCAAAAGACAAGGATTTTGAAGGGCTTGAAGAATATCTCAAGTTTTTGCAAAAAATTGGTGTCGATGCAGTTATTGTTGCTGACATCGGGATTTTGGCTTTCATCAGAGAAAAGGCTCCAAAACTTAATGTTCATGTCAGCACACAAGCAAACATCATAAATTCATATTCTGCAAAACTTATGGCAAGTTTGGGAGTGAAAAGACTTATCCTTGCAAGAGAGTTGTCTTTGGAAGAAGTGAAGGAAATAAGACAAAAAACTCCATCAAACATTGAAATTGAAGTTTTTGTCCATGGGGCAATGTGTATGGCATATTCTGGCAGATGCTTGCTTTCAAACTATTTGACTGGAAGAGATTCAAATCATGGAGAATGTGTCCAGGCTTGCAGATGGAAGTATATGGTTAGAGAAGTAAACCGTGAAGATGAAATGGAAGTGCAGGAAGATGAAAGAGGCTCTTATATCTTCAATTCGAAGGACTTGAATATGATTGAATATCTTGGACTTTTGAAAGAAATTGGAGTCGATAGTGTAAAGATTGAGGGAAGAATGAAATCTCCATATTATGTTGCGACCGTTGTCAATGCATATAGAAGAGCGATTGATATGCTTCCTAAAAAACCTACAAAAGAAATTTTGGAAGAACTTGAAAAAGCTAGTCACAGAAGATACACAACAGGTTTCTATTTTGGAGATGAAGAAAAACAATACACTCTTGATAGTATGCCTGTTCAAAACAGCGAATTTGTTGCTGTTGTCACAAAATGTGAAAATGGAATTGCCGAACTTGAAATGAGAAACAAGTTTTCTGTGGGCGACACTCTCGAAATTTTGAGTCCGGATGCAAATATTTTCAATAAAAAGTTTAAAATTGAGAAAATAACAAATTCTGCTGGAATTGAAGTGGAGAGTGCAAAAGTTGTGCAAGAAAAGGTGACTGTCCCTTGCAAATTCAATCTTCAAGTGGGAGATATTTTGAGAAGGTAGGTAATTTATGGCAAATTTGAATATAAACAACATAGAAAATGTTGAAGGAGAATACCATGTGCAGTTTTTGGAAGGAAAAAAGACCTTCGAAAATGCAAAAAACGACTTACGATATGCATTTTTTTCACTTTTGCTTTTTGTTGCACTAGTTTTGGTTTTTGTTTTGGTTTCTGGTTTTAACTTGTTTTTTGCGGGTTTTTTGGTGGTTTATTTGATTGTTTGCTGTGTTATGTTTGTTTATGGATTCATTCAAAAGTATAAAGGCAAAAAGGCTTGCATAAATGCTGTCCAGAATTCGAAAGCGGAAGATGTGATTTCAAAACAGGTTGACAATCGCGGAAAAATCGTCAGCGAAAGGTCAAAGAAAAAACAAAGAAAAAGAAGAAGAGCACAGATTGTTAGGGTTATCAATCAAAAAGATAAAAAATGATATTTGCTTGTCTTTTTTAGGTATTTTTGCTATGATATATAGCATCTTGGGAGAAAATTTATGATTACAGATACAGAACTTAAAGAAAAATGGTTTAAATTTTTTGAAAAACACGGATTTAAGAGAATAGATAGTTATTCTATTGTTCCTGAAAATGATCCAACAGATCTTTTCACAACTGCTGGAATGCATCCACTTGTTCCTTATCTTTTGGGGGCAAAACATCCTGCAGGAGATAAGATTTGTGACATTCAAAGATGTATGAGAACAAA
>CAMOEU010000013.1 GCA_946612575.1 uncultured Clostridia bacterium | reverse complement strand
ACAATTTCTTCTTCACTTACTGTAAGGTTTTTTGTTGTGGAATGAAACTCAACTGTGACGGAAGAAAGTCCAAACAAAGTCCAAAAAAGGATAAGCATAATCGCAATTATGCCAAAAATTATTGAAAGAGAAATCACAAGCTTTTTTTTCAAATTTATATCCTTTTAATGTCCGCTCCCAAAAGATTGTATTTTTCTTCAATTCTCTCATAACCCCTGTCTATCAAGGAAACATTATAGACTGTCGTGTAGCCTTCTGCCTTCATTCCTGCCGCAACAAGTGCAGCCCCGCATCTTAGGTCAGTCGCATAGACATCTGCCCCAAAAAGTTTCTCAACTCCCTGAATGTGTGCAAATTGGTTTTTGACAATTATTTTTGCACCCATCTTCTTAAGTTCGCTCGCACATCCAAACCTGTTTTCAAAAACTGTTTCTTGCAAAACACAAGAGCCTTCGCTCACACTTTGCAAAACAAGCATTTGTGATTGCAAGTCTGTCGGAAAAAGTGGAAACGGATTTGTTTGAATCAGAGGTATTGAAGAAAGTCTTTTATCTGCTTTCAATCTTATTTTATCACTAAAAATTTCAATTTGGCAAGCGGTTTCTTTCAAAAACGAAATCAAACTCTGATTATGCTCTGCTTTTGCTCCGCAAACAGTCACATCACCGCCACAAGTCGCTGTTGCAAGAAGATATGTGCCAGCGACAATTCTGTCTGGCATAACGGAAAACTCTCCACCCCGCAAAGATTTTACACCTTCAATTTCAATAGTGTCACTGCCTGCACCAAAAACTTTTGCACCCATTTTGTTTAAAAAGTTTTGCAAGTCCACAATCTCCGGCTCTTTTGCGGCATTTTTGATGATTGTTTTGCCCGCAAGCACAGATGCACACATCATCAAACTTTCAGTTGCACCCACAGAAGGGAAATCCAAAACAACACTCCCGCTTTTCATTTTGCTTGCATCACAAAAGATGTATCCGTGCATTTCGATGATTTTCACACCAAGCGACCTAAAACTTTTCAGGTGAATATCAATCGGTCTTTCTCCAATTTTGCATCCACCTGGGAAGGCAACAACCGCACTTCTAAACCTTCCCAAAAGAGCACCCAAAAGAAAAATTGATGCCCTAAGTTTTTTTGACAATTCGTGTGTTATTTTGCCGTTTTTCACATTTTTTGTTTGCAAAAAACAACTTCCGGAATCAATTTTTGACGAAATTCCGAGAGTTTTTAATATTTCAAGCATAACTTTGACATCTTCAAGATTGACAAAGTTTTTTATCTCAATTTCACCATCACACAGCACCGTTGCAGCCAAAACAGGAAGAAGCGAATTTTTTGCCCCATCGACATTCACACTGCCAAAAAGTTTGGTTTTTCCATTTATGATAAATTTGTTTTCCATATATTTTTATATGAAAAAATTATAAAAAAAGAAGCAGAGAGTTTTATCTCTGCCTTATTATAACAACTTATTTTTTATAAGAGCATCTTCCAAAAATTTTCCGTCATCTATTATTATTTGTTTATATTTAGGTTTGGAAAATTCTTCAATAAAAACATTGAAATTATCTCTAACTTGACCAACAAATTCTTCTGTGTTTCCTCTGTCTCTTAGTCGTTGTTCAATACATTTCCAGCCAGTCAAATTTGGCCTTGCTACATAATAATCAATCTTGTGCTTGTCAAAATACTCAAAGATTTGCTCATTTTTAAGCCTTTTATGACTAAGTTGAATAAGCACAATATCATACTTATCTTTTTGCTTTAAAATTTCTTCAATATAATTTTGTGGCCAAAGTGGATTTAAAACCCTGTCCTTTCTGCCTTTTCTCTCTTCTTCTGTCAGATGTGCAACACCATTTTCTAGCCATTTAAAATATGTTGACTCCAAATCCAACACATTTGGATATTTTTGTCCAACATAACTTTTGCCAACTCCAGCAAATGCTGCAATAATCTTTCCCATATTCTCTCTCCTTTTCTTAAGTATAACATAAGTTTTTTCGATTTTAAAAACTTTTTCAAAAAAAAGCATGTCCTACATTTTGCTCTGCTTTGAGATGTTGAGACACACCCCAATTGCCGCCATAAAAACAGCAACACTTGTCCCACCACTTGAGATAAATGGAAGTGGCAAACCTGTTGGTGGAATGCTGCCTGTGACAACTGCGATATTGAGAAGTGTTTGCACTCCAATCACAAGCCCCACACCACAAGAAAGCAAACAGCCAAACCTATCTTTTGCATTGAGTCCAATTTTGAAGAGAAGAAAAACCAAAATCGCATAGATGCACATAAGACAAACTGAGCCAAAAAGTCCACATTCTTCGCCAATAACAGAAAATATAAAGTCAGATTCGGCAAATGGCAAGAACAAATATTTTTGTCTTGAATTGAAAATTCCAACTCCAAAAAGCCCGCCATTTCCAAGTCCATACAGCGATTGAATAAGTTGAAACCCTTCGCCTTGTGGGCTTGCCCAAGGATTTAGAAAAGCAAACAATCTTTTCATTCTGTAAGGCTCTGACAAAATGAGAATAGGCACACAAGAAGCAGCAAGACCAGAAAACAGCAGTGTGTGCTTTTTTGTCATTCCGCCAATTACGAGCATAAAAAATGTCACAAAAGCAAGGCACATTGTCACACTCATACTTGGTTCGATAATCACAAGCACACACAAAATTCCTGCGACACAGAGCGGTGGAAAAAGTCCTTTAAGTGATTTGATTTTGTCATAGTTTTCTGATAGGAAACTAGCCAAAAACAAAACAAGTGCAAATTTGGTCACTTCGGATGGTTGAATAGAAATTCCAAAAAGGCTTATCCATCTGTTTGCACCATAACTCTGCATCCCAATCCCCGGCACAAACACAAGAGCAAGCATCACCACACAAACCGCCAAAATGATATATTTAAATTTCTTCAAAATGTGATAGTCAACAAATGAGAAAAAAATCAAAAAACACAGACCAAGCACAACACCAAAAATCTGCTTAAACAAAAAGAAAAACTCATTGCCATAGTGATAGTTTGCTGAATAACAACTTGCACTATACACCATCACACAACCAAAGCCAACCAAAAACAAAACAATCAAACAGACCAAAATCACTTTTTTGTTTGCGAATATTTTTTTACTTTTCATTGACAAATTCCAAAACAAATTCTTTAAATTTTTCTCCCCTTTCGGCATAACTTTCAAATTCATCAAAACTTGAGCAAGCTGGGCTAAGCAAAACAAAGTCACCCTTTTTTGAAATGTTTGAAGCAAACAAAACCGCATCCTTCAAACAAGAAAAAGTTTCGTATGAACAATTGTATTTTTTTGCTGTTTTTGCTATATTTTCCGCTTCCTGCCCAAAACACACAATTTTTTTGTAAGTCACTCCACAAGTGAAAATCTCGTCATATGAGATATCTTTCCCTTGTCCGCCAAGCAGAAGAATTATGCTTTTGTCGCTAAATGCCAAAGCACAAGCCACTGTGCTTGAAACATTTGTCGCCTTGCTATCATCAACAAAAGTCACTTCCCCAACTTTCCCCACAATTTCCATTCTGTGTGAAGCAGGGACAAATGACGAAATTGCCTTTTCGTAATCTTGTTTCTTCACATTAAAGTTTGAACATATTGCCACACTTGCAAGCACATTTTCAAGATTTTTTTCACCCAAAAGTCTTATGATGTTTTTGTCAAAAAGTTTCTTTTTGTTGTGATAAACAAAATCGTTTTTGACATAAGTCCCCTTATGCAAAATTTGCTTTGAAAAATATTCAAATTTTTTATGAAAAATCATATATTTTGCTTCTTCATCATCAAAGTTTAAAACAAGATTGTCTGTCCATTTCATATTTTGACAAATCTTGCTTTTCACTCTGCGATATTCTTCAAAACTTCCGTGCCTGTCGATATGATCTGGTTTAAGGTTTGTCACACATGCAATGTTTGCCCTAAAGAAACGGCTTAACTCAAGCTGAAAATTTGAAACCTCACAAACAACAACTGTCTTTCTTGTTGTTTTCTTTGCGACCATAGAAAGTGGCAGTCCGATATTCCCACACAAGACAGAATCATATCCTGCAGTTTTCAATATTTTGTGTGTAAGCATACTGACAGTCGTTTTTCCGTTTGTGCCAGTTATGCCAATGACTTTGCCTTTGCATAGCAAAAAGCCAAAATCAAGTTCGGACAAAATCGGAATGTTTCTTCTTTGAAAATCTTCCAAAAGCTTGTTTCCAATGCATTTCACACCTGGACTTACAACAACAAAATCATAAGTCTTCCCAAACGGGTTTTTCTCAAAACCAACATACCCCAAAAAATCTATGTTGTCGTCATAAAAACTGACAAAAGCACCATTTTCTCTGAGCACGGTTATGACCGCTCTTCCACTTCTTCCAAGCCCATAAACAAGCACATTTTTGTTTTTTAATCTCATCAATCCGCCTTTACAAGACAATCGCCACACCAAGCAAAACACTTAGACAGACAGTTATTGTCACAATTATATATACTGCGACAATTCGATTTTCATTCACACCTTTTTGCTCAAAGTGATGATGAAGCGGAGCCATAAGAAACACTCTTTTTCTTGTTCGTTTGAAATGCAAAACTTGAATGATGTCAGATACTGTTGACAAAACAAACATAATCCCCATAATTGGCAAAAGCAAAACAAGTCCACTTGAGAGTGCTGTCACTGCAATAAATCCACCAAGAAAAAGTGAGCCAGTGTCACCCATAAAAATTTTTGCAGGAAAAACATTTATTGCCAAAAATGCCAACAACCCACCACAAAGACCAAAACATAAAATGCTTATGTTTTGCAATTCTGCATTTGCATACATTGCAACAATGAGTCCAAAAAACAAAATATAAACAAAACTCACCCCTCCGGCAAGTCCGTCAAGACCATCTGTTAGGTTTACACTGTTTGTTGTCGCCACGAGCACAAAGATTGAAAGCGGAATAATCCAAAAGCCAATGTCAAAAGTCACAGAAAAAAGTGTCAGGCTTGTCCTGTTTGTGAAATATAGATAAAGCGAAACAACAATTGCAATACCAACTTGTCCAATTATCTTTTGATATGGTTTGAGACCTTCGTTGTGATGAAGTTTGATCTTTATAAAATCATCCAAAAAGCCCAAAACTCCATAGGAAAGTGAAACCAGAATCACAAACCAACCCAAAAAGATATCGTTTTTTGTCAAGAAGAATCCGCAAAACAAAATTGTTAAAAAGAAAATTATTCCACCCATAGTTGGAGTTCCGTTTTTTGCTTTATGCTTGTCCACATAACTCAAAATGCTTTGCGAAGCCTTAAGTTTTTTGCAAAGCATCAAAACAAATGGGCTGATAAGTCCTGCAAAAAACAGACAAAAAAGCCCACATAATATATATCTAACAGTCATAACACTCCCTTCCTTTTGACTTGAAAGGTAGTGAGTCTTTATAATATTGATAAACCGTATCAAAGTCGTTGTAAGGATACTTATTTCCGTTTATTTCTTGATATTTTTCAGCACCCTTGCCAGCAATGATAAGAATATCTCCTTTTTGCATAAAATTGAGCATCTTGTTCGTTGCAAGTTTTCTTGAAATTTCCACAAAATGTGGTTTTTTCATTCCCCTTTCTATATCCTTGACAATAGCTTCTGGCTCTTCATTTCTAGGATTGTCAGAAGTTAGACAAACATAGTCTGCAAACTTCTCAGCAATTGCACCCATAATCGGCCTTTTGCCTTTATCTCTGTCTCCACCACACCCAAACATAACATAAACTTTCTTGTCTGTCAGTTCTCTTGCGGTTTTCAAAACATTCAAAAGTCCATCAGGAGTGTGTGCATAGTCAATAACAACATAACATCCACTTAAATTTACGACATTAAATCTTCCCTCAACAGGATTTATAAAGTTAAGTCCCCTTGCAAGCATATCTTTTTCGAGTCCCAAACTTTGACAAACAGCAAGCGATGCAAGACTGTTTAGGACATTATATTTCCCTATCAAATTTGTTTTGATTTCAACAACTTCATCACATATGTTTCCCACAAAAGAAGAGCCGTTTATGTCACAAACAATATCAAGTGCAAAGCAATCGCTTGGGTTTTCTATGCCATAAGTTATTACAGGAACATCGCTTTTTTCAATCGCTTTTCTCGCACATAGATCATCAACACAAACAACAGCTTTTTTAATGTGCTTTTTTGAGATAAAATCAAGTTTTGTTTTTTCATAATTCTCAAAAGTTCCAAAATAATCCAAATGATCTTGAGTTATGTTTGTCAAAACACCAATTTCAAAATCAATTCCCTCCACACGGTTTTGTGCAATTGAATGTGCAGAAACTTCCATAACCACATATTCAACTCCACTGTTTTTCATATCAAGAAAAGTTTTGTGCAAAATGTCCGCATCAGGAGTTGTCATCTCATAATCAAATTTTTTACCACAATAAAAAATGCCGTTTGTGCCAATGATGCCAACCTTCTTCCCGTTTCTTTCAAGAATTTGTGACACAACATGAGAAGTTGTTGTCTTGCCATTTGTGCCGGTTATGCCAACAATCTTCAGATCATCACAGGCATTTTGATAAAATTTTTTGCATGCAAGAGCAAACTCTTTTCGAATATCCTTACAGCAAACACAACCATCAAAATCAAATTGTGATAAAACTAGTTTCGCCCCCAATTTTTTTGCAATTTCACATCTTTTCTCTGCAAGATTTTTGTCATCCGTCAAACAGAAAAACACATCACCACATTTTGTTTCTTCTGCAATCTTTGAAATTGAATTGATTTCACAATCCAAAACACCAAATTTTTTCACATCCAAAATTTCTGACAAAAGCATATTCATCTCCTTTTGCTCTATTCTAATTCGTTTGAAACAAGATTTGCTTTCAATCGCAAAATAAGTGCTTTTTTGACATTTTTTTTACTTTTTACTTATCTCTCCAATTGCTTCAAAAACATTAAGTGCATCGCTAGGGAAATTTGTGACAAACTTCTTATTCTCTTCAAAATTAGTCCTACTTTGTTCAATCAAACAAGAAACAAAATCCTTGAAAGAAATCTCTTTAAAAAGGTAAAAAGCAAGCGATCCTGGGATTGTGTTTACTTCGTTTATATAGAGTTTTTTCTCCACACTATCAAACAAAAAATCAACTCTCACGACACCGCAACACCCAAACAAATTATAAATTTTTTCTGTCAATTTCTTAATTTTTTTTGTCAAAAATCTGCATCCGTGAGCAGTTTTTTGCTTTTTTAATAGATATTTTTCATCAAATGTGAAAATTTTATCTTCCAAAAAAACTTCGTTTACAGAAGATGTAAATGTTTGGTTTCTAAAATGCACACATGCACAATTAAACTCTCTTAGGTTGTTCACAAATTTTTCGACCAAGATTTTCTTATCAAACTCAAAGGCAAGTTTGACAGCATTTTCAAATTCATCTTCACTTTTGCAAACAGAAATGCCTATACTGCTACCAAGATTTGCTGGCTTAACAACAACAGGAAATCCAAGTTTCTTTCTTATTTGTTTAAGAATGCTCACTTTCTCATATGAGTCTATGTCAAAATAAACATATTCTGGTGACAAAATCTCATTTGCTTTCAAAATGTCTTTCATCACGGTTTTATCCATACAAACTGCAGAAGAAACCACATCACAAGACGAAATTGCTGTGTTTGATGCCTTGAAAATGCCAGAAACACAACCATCTTCCCCAATTCTGCCATGACAACAGTTTAAGACCGAATAAATCTTTGCATAAAACTTATATTTCCCTGATTTTTGGACCAAAAGAATGTTTTCTCCAAGAAGAATTGTCACTCTTTTTCTGTTTTTTGCAAGTTTTTCAAATTTTTTATATATTTTCACATCGCAAAGATTATCTGCCACCCACCAAACACCGCTTTTGTCGATGTAAACAGGCAAAACATCATAATTTTGTGGAACATTCCTTAAAACCTGAAGAGCAGTTATTATAGAAATATCGTGTTCAACACTCTCACCACCAAACAAAACAACAACTTTTTCTTTCATTTTTACCTACCTTATATTGTCAGGAAAGTCATTTTCAAAAAGAATAACATCCCCCTTTTCAATTATGCTTTTAAGCACTTTTTGTTGTTCTTCTCTTGTTTTTGCATAAAAAATTTTATCCTTTTCAAGCCCAGCATTTTTTGCACCATCTGTGAGTGCTTTTTTGTTTGTTTCATTCATAATCACAAAAAAATCGCAAACGGAAGCAACTTTTTGACCAATTTCAAGATTCCTTTGATACTGAAGTTTGCCAAGTTCAACCATCCCGGGCGAAACAACAATTTTTCTTCCCTTAAACCGTTTCAAAATATTTATAGCTTCCATAAATCCATCAAAATTGCTGTTGAAACTGTCATCAACAACATCAACATATCCTTTTATTAGTTCCAGCCTATGCGGAGTGGGTTTTATCTTTTCAATTGCACTTTTGATGCAAACAAGACTCTCCCCAAGAATATATGCAACAGATGCAGCCACAACAACATTGTCGATGTTGATTTTTCCCAAAAGTTTTGTGTTGCATGATAGTTCATGCTTATCAATGCACAAGACAAACTTTGAGCCATTTTCACTTGAAACAATATTCTTTGCATATGCAAAACCATTTTTATCGCACAAAAGATACTTTTTTCTTTGATATCGTTTGTAAAGTTTTTTTGTTGACTTACTTTTGCCGTTAAAAAATGCTGTGTTAACATTTTCACAAAGTTCATATTTGGTGTTTTCAATGTTTTCAATATTGCCAAAAGTCTCCAAGTGGCACTCACCAATTGGAGTGATCACTCCAAAGTCAACACCAACAAATTTTGACAAGAAATCAATATCTCCACTCCGTCTTGCCCCCATTTCAACAATAAAAAAGTCATCTGTTTCCTTCAGATTTTCCAAAACAGTTTTGCAAACTCCCATTGGAGTGTTGAAACTTTTTGGAGTTGCACAAACATCAAATTCTTCACTCAAAATTTGATATAATATGTTTTTTGTTGTGGTTTTACCAAAACTTCCTGTGATTCCAATTTTTTTGCAACCGCATTTTTTAAGCTTCTTTTTTGCTTTTGAAATATACACTTGTTTTATCGAAATCTCCACTGGCTGCACTATCAAAAAAACACAAATCATATAAAATGGATAAGTAAGCAGAAATACCGAAAAAAATATCAAAAAATGTAGAAAATAATTAAAATTAAAAAAAACAATTATAAAAATTGAAAACGAAATCAAAAAATTGCTGAAAATTAGTCTACAAGCCCTTTTCGTGAATTTTAATTTTGTTTTATTTCCTAAGCAAAAATTGAATTTTATTATATTTTTTATGTAGTTTTTTATTTTATAATTTTCAAGTTGATATATTTTGATAAATATAAGTCCATAACATAAAAACAGAGCTGCAAAACAAAACGAATAAAACAAAAACACCCTAATCCCCCTCAACAAACTCTTTCAAAAGATTCACAAACTCAAACCTTTTGTCAACAAAACAAAAATGACCTGCATCCTTTATTAAACATAGTTTGGAATTTTTTATACCTTTGTTTAATTTTTTTGCCATATAGATTGGTGTGACATTATCTTTTCCTCCAAAAAGAATAATTGTTCTGCATTTTATCATAGGCAAAAATGACTCAAGATTTGTGTTTACAATGTTTACAAACACTTTTTTTGCATCCGAATTTAGATTTTTATAGTCATCACTCCCAAACTTTGAAATATCTTTGCCAAGTTTTTTTCTAAGTTTATACCGAAAAACATCAAAACGATATTTCAAATTTCTTCTCGGTTTCATCCCCGCACTGTCAACAAGAACAAGTTTATTTACCCTATTCTTCAATATTGAAGACACAATTATTGACACTCTTCCCCCAAATGAATGCCCTATCAAATTCACATTTTCAAGATTAAGTTTCTCAATTAGACGGACAATCATATTTGCATATGTGAATATCGACCAGTCTTTTATGTCTTTGCCACTTTCTCCAAATGGTGGAAAATCAACAAAAAGAGAGTTTTCATTCTTTAAATATTCATCACAAAACCACAAACTTTCCCAATTTTGTCCCCAGCCGTGAAGATATATGTTTGTCACATACTTTTTTCTGTTTTTCAATTTATAAAAAATTTTTACATCTCTATATATAAATTCCATATATCATATATTATGAAATAAATCCTCTTTTGTTTAATTCCATTTGCAAGTCACCAGCACCAACAAAAACTATCACACACTGTTTGTTTAATCTTTTCAATTTCTTACACAACGATTCAGTTTTTGCATAATAAGAGACCTTCTTGCCACATTCCTTCAAAATCTTTGACAATTTATAAGCACTCACACCCTCAGAAGGTTTTTCTCTTGCTGAATATGTCTTAAACAAAATCAAATTTTCTGTTTTTGATAGCGAATTTATAAACTCACTTAAAAGTGTTTTTGTCCTGGAAAAAGTGTGTGGCTGAAAGATAAAAACAATTTGCCTTCCTTTAAAAATTTTGTTTGCAGTCTCTATTGTTTTTGATATTTCAGTTGGGTGGTGAGCATAATCACAAAAAACACTGTCAAAATATGGACAAGAAACTTTTTGAAATCTCGTTTCAACCCCTTTAAAATTTTCAAATGCTTTTTTGCACACATCATCCCCTATTCCGAGTTTTTTTGCAACTTGGTATGCATAAATCACATTGAAAACATTTACTTCTTCAAAAATCTGCATACAAACATCCATTATTTTTTCATTATTTTTAATTATAGAAAAGTTTAAACCACCAAAATCTGAGTGAAAAATGTTTTCTGCAGAATAGCCGTTCAGCGAATTTATTACACACTGTGATTGTTTTTCAAATTTCTTGAAAGATTCAATTTGTCTTTCAAAGGTCTTAAAATAGTCCATATGCTCTTTCTCAATGTTTGTGACAACAGAAATATTTGGATACAAAAACAAAAAATTGTCGCAATATTCACAAGCTTCTGTGACAAAAAATTCTTTATCACCAATGTGAAAATTGCATCCATCTTCAATCCTATATCCGCCCAAGTGCAGAGTTGGATTTTTGCCAGCAGTTTTCAAAATTTCATAAACTAATGCCGTTGTTGTCGTTTTTCCGTGCGATCCAGCAATTGCAATCACATTTTGATATTGTTTTGAAATATCGCCCAGAATTTCTCCACGACTGACAATTTTCTTGTTTAGTTTTCTTGCATAGATTTTTTGAGGGTTGTCATCTTTTATTGCTGAAGAACACACAACAACATCTGCTTTTTGAATGTTTTTTCTGTTTAGTTTTGTGACTATATCTATCCCGTGCTGTTTAAGAAAGATTGCAGTTTTTCCTATTTGCCTGTCACTTCCTTGCACAAAATTGCCTTTATTT
>CAMOEU010000012.1 GCA_946612575.1 uncultured Clostridia bacterium | reverse complement strand
TGAGCTTGGATCAACATCAAAAACAAATTCAGTAAACAATGGAACATTCAACAAAACTGACTTGTCAAACGGAACAGTTGCACCATATACCCCTGCTGATTGGACTCTTTCAAAAGAAGAAGGAAAAATCTCATTTGGTGGTGTAATCAACACAGCAACAAGCGAATATGAAAAATATATCTCACTTTATGAAGAAAACAAATTGAATGGTTTGTCTGACAGCGAAAACCCATATTACTTTGCAAAAGTTAACCATTCTCCAAAGAATTTCCTTAATTCAACAACTGCTATTGACAATGTTTTGATGCTTTCAAATGTTTCAAGCACTTGGCAAAAAGCAACAGTAAGTTCTATTTCAATTGATTCAAACTCAACAAAGGAAATTTTGTTCTATTACAACTCAACAGCAAAAGTAAACCTTACACTTACTGATTCAAACGGTATAACAGTTTATGAAGCAAAAAACATTTGCTCAAACGGAACATGGAAGACATATTCAATCTATCTCAAATCTTCAAATGCAGAAACACTTACCTTGACAGTTGGGCTTGGCACAGAAGATGAAAAAGTTTCTGGTGTTGCATACTTTGACAATTTTATGCTCACAACAATTGACAGCTCACTCTTTGAAACAAAAGCTGCATCAGCTGCTTCAAACGAAGATTTGTTTGGTGCTGTTGATATGACAGATATGTATCAAAATCTTCCAACAAACAAAATTGGTACAGATGTAAACATCAATAATGCCCCTGCATACTCAGGCTCAGTATCTACAGGCACAGCAGAAGCAAATGTTGGTGCAATTGTTAAATCAGAATTCTTCGAAAATGGAACAACATTCCACATTGATGAAGACAAAAATATGTTCTATCTTAGCAATCAAGGTGTCGGCTCATATGTTATAGAGTCAAAATTCCCTGTCACAATCAATGGATATTATATGCTTTCATTCAAAGTTAAGACAAAATTTGTCACAGCAGAAAGCGACCTTGACAGCGAAAAGACATACAACTATGGTGTTTCAGTTGGACTTACAAACTTCGACCTTTTCAAAAACATCAGAAGTGATGAAGACTATCAAACATACAAAGTTTACTTCCACACTTCAGAAAGCACAGAAGCAAATCTTTATATTTCACTTGTAAGCGATTATGCAGAAACTTGCGGAACAGCAGTGATTTATGACCTTGCTCTTGAAACAGTTGAAGAAGACATCTATAATCAAGCAAAAACAACAACAGAAAGCGAATCTTATTCAGCAAACAGTGATAGAGTTTTTGTTGCAAAAGCTACAGAAACTGATGAAGAAACTGACGAAGAAGAATCAACTGATGAAGAATCTTCAAAATCATCACTTTCAGACCTTGACTGGTCACTTATCATTTCAGGTTCTATCACCGCCCTTGCAATCATCTTGGCAGTTATCTTCACAGTTTTGAGAAAAATCAAAATCAAAAAGATTGAAGTTAAGAGAAAAGAAGAGTATGACAGAAAATCAACTCTCGAACTTGCAGTAATCAAGAAAAAGGCAGAAAAAGAACAAGCAAAAGAAATCAAAGAAGTTCAAACAAACATTGACAGATTCACAAACGAACTCAACTCAATGGAAAAAGACCATAAAGAGAAAGTTGTTAAACTCAGAGAACAAGATCAAGGAAAAGTTTCAAAACAAACTGATAGAGAGTTTAAGGACTTTGCAAGAAAGAGAGCTGCTGTTGCAGAAAAGATAGAGACTCTTGAAAAACAAAAACAAGAATTGCAGTCTCCTGATCATTTGCTCGAACTTGAAAGAAAGATTTTTGCAAAAGAAGAATATGAAAAGAAAAACCTTGAAAAATCTTCAAAAGCAAAAAACAAGGCAAATGAAAAGAAGTCTAAATAACAAAACAAAAAAGAAGTGAAAATTTCACTTCTTTTTTTGTTAAAAAAATGACGACTAAAAATCATCGTCGTCATCTTCTTCATTTTCTTCTTCGTCTTCATCATCTTCTTCGTCTTCGTCATCAAACTCGCCGTCAAGGTCATCATCAAATTCTGGGCCAAGTTCGTCATCCAAGCTGTCATCAAAACCGATATCAGAATCAATGTCATCATCAAGTGTGTCATCGCCAAGGTCAGCAACTGTCGCCATATCCCCTGTTTCTTCATCATCATAGATGATTTCTTCTTCATCACGGTTTACATATTCATCCCAATCATCTGCTGTGATTTCTCCATCTTCTGATTGATGCTCTTTAAGACAAGTCGAACACATAATTTCATCTGGTTGGATATAATTTGTTTTACAAATTGGGCAAAGTTCCAAATCCAAATCATTAGCAAAAGGATCTTTGTTTACTGCAAGCTCTGACTTACAAACACTGCAGAGTTTTTCTTTCTTTTCGATATAGTTAAGTTCACATCTAGGACATCTAATATAGACAGGTTTTTTCATACTATCTCCTTTGATTTTCGTATTTTACATACATTTTATCAATATGTCAACCGTTTTAACAATCTTTTTTAGTTTTTTTTGAAAGCATATCTTCTGCCTGTGACAATCTTAGATAAACAGGAAGTAAATCTTGCTCTTTGACAAACTTTTTCTCATTTTCCAAAAGCAAAGCATAATCCAATAAATCTTGCCCAGAAATTTCAATTTCAATCAAGTCTTCAAACTTCAAATCACCGACAAGTGCAACCTTCTTTTGAGTTATTTTGTCATATTCTTCTCTTGAAATCATTTTTTCTTCTTCAAGTTTGTTTCCATCTTTAGAAAATTTGCAAACAAAATAAAGGTCAGAAAGAGCATTCAAAACACAATAAAACTCATCACTTACAATATTCTTCTTTGAAGCAATATATGCCATAAGCGACAAAGATGATATTGAAACAAATTTCAAATCTTTGTTTACAGCACCAAGAGCTTTTGCAATCGCTGTGCCAATCCTAAGCCCAGTAAACGAGCCAGGCCCAACAACAACCGCAACTGTCTTCAAATCAAGAATGTTTACATTTGCTTCTTGACACATCTGATCAATCGTTTTAAGCACATTTTCTGAGTGTTTGCTCTTTGCATCAATATCTTTTAAGACCACTTGACCTTTTGCCGTTTTAATCGCCAAATTTGCGGTCATAAATGCAGTGTTAATTGCCAGCATTTTCTTCACTCCCTTTAATAATAAAGTTTCTACTATTTTCACCAGTTTTTTCGATGGTAATCACATAGTCAAATTCTTTTATAAGCCCCTCAACATTTTCCGCCCACTCAACAAAGCAAACTCCGTCCAATGTGTTTTTGTCGAAATATTCTTCAAAACCAATGTTCATAGCTTCTTCTGCAGAAGAAAGTCTATACATATCAAAATGATAAACAGGGAATTTTGCATTGTATGTGTTTAGAAGTGTGAATGTTGGGCTTGTCACCAAATCATCACAACCAAGGCACTTGACAACTTCTTTAACAAAAGTCGTTTTTCCACTGCCAAGGTCACCATTCATAATCACAATAGTCCCCACTTTAAGCACTTTTGCAAATGCAGAAGCAAGTTCTTCCGTTTGTTTAAGTGATTTAATCTCCATTTTCAGTTTCATTTTTTACTTCCTTTTTCTTTTTGTAAAAATGCCAAACAATAATCGTTGCCACAGTGAAAATTGCAGCAATACCAATTCCTGCAAGAGTGTCAGTGAGATAATGCACACCCAAATACATTCTTGAAAGCACCACAACAAGTGCAATCAGTGAAGAAAACACCACAACAAGTGTTTTTTGCCAAGCTTTTTTATAATATTTAAACAGCAAGAAACCAATAAAGATTGCAATGCAAGTTATCACAACACTATGTCCACTTGGGAAAGAATATCCATTTTCTAGTTGTCCAATACATGTTATTGCATCGTTTGCAATAAATGGTCTCACTCTCTTGACAAGATGTTTAAGCAAAAATGCCACACCATAAGAAGAAACAAAAGCACCCGCAAACCACAAACAATATTTTCTTCTGAAAATAAGCAAGAGCACGAAAACAAAAGCTGCCATATAGATGCTTCCAAGGTATGTCATCACCTGAAAGAAAACATCCAAAAAGCCATTTCTTCCCGCCTGCAAAAATTTTATTATCTCAATTTCAAATTCCATAGCAGTATTATATCAAATTAGACAAAAAAAACAAACAAAAGCATAGAAAAGAAAAAAGAAAACCTAAATTTTCTTTTTACTCAAACTCATTCCATTTTCAAAATCAAAAATTGTTGTTTCAAAATCATTATCACTTTCAAGTTGTTGCAAAAACTTGCGAAGATTATTAACAAGTGACCTATGCTTGTGAGCAATTTTTTCTGTTGACCTCACAAGCCCATAAAAAAGCACATCATCTGCAAGCAAAAAACAGTCTTTTTTAAGCATTTGTTTTAGGTATGGCAGATATTTGTAATATTGCCCTTTTGCCCCATCTAAAAAGATAAAATCGAATTTTTTGTCACTATTTTTTTCAAGATAGTCCATCGTGTCCATATTCACAACTTCAAATCTTCCATCAAAGCCCTCATCTGTCAAATTTTTCACTGCATCAAGAGCATTTTCTTTTGAAATTTCAATTGTTGTCACAAAACTATCTTTGCATGCACTAAGCATAACAGAAGCAGAATAGCCGATAAATGTCCCAATCTCCAAAATTTGTTTTGGTTTTTCTTCGCTGACAATTTTTTCGAGCAATTTTATGCTTTCACTTCTCACAATAGGACGATATTCATGCGATTCAAATCCAACAAAATCTTCTTTATTTTTCATAACTAATCCAAAATTACAATTGCAAGCACCATAGGCTTTCTTTTTGTTCGCTTAAAGATGAAGTTTGAAACAGCTCTTTTGACTGTGTTTCTCAAAACTGCAGGTTCGCACCCTCGCAAATCTTGTTCTTTAAGTGAAGCAATAAGCATATTTTTTGTGTCCTGAACAAAAGCTTCAGCCTCATCTTGATAAACCACACCTCTTGTGATGATAAATGGTTCACCAACAAGATCGCCAGAAACATTGTTTACAGTAAGCCCAACAACACAAATTCCGTCTTCAGAAAGTTGTTTTCTTTCCTTAAGAACATTGCTTTCCATATCACCAATTCCATAACCATCAATAAGTCTTTGTCCAGCAATAACAACTCCACATTTTTTGATGGAATTTTGTGACATTTCGACTTGCATTCCGATTGCTGGCAAAAGAATGTTTCTCTCTTGCATTCCAAGCATCATAGCAAGTTGTTTGTGCATCTTAAGATGTCTATATTCGCCGTGGATAGGCATAAAGAATTTAGGTTTCACAAGTGCATGAATTGTTTTTATTTCTTCTTGACAAGCATGGCCTGAAGCATGGACTTCGGCAAGTTCGTCATAAATCACATCAGCACCCTTTTGGAAAAGTGCATTGATAACATTATATACACTCTTTTCGTTTCCAGGAATTGGAGAAGATGAGAAGATAATCACATCGTTTGCACCAATTTTGATTTGTTTAAATTCTCCCATTGCCATTCTTGTGAGAGCGGAAAGTGGTTCTCCTTGACTGCCTGTTGTGACAATCAAAAGTTCTTTATCAGAATATTTATCAATCTTGTCAATATCAATAATGATGTCTTTGTTGTATGTTATTTCACCAATTTTAGAGCCAACATCAATGATGTTGAGCATTGATCTTCCTGTGAAAGCGACCTTTCTCTTATATTTTTCTGCCAAATTCAAAATTTGTTGGAGTCTGTGAATGTTTGAAGCAAATGTTGCCACAAAAAGTCTGTTATCTGGATGAGCCTTAAAGATTTCATCAAGAGCTCTTCCGACACTCTTTTCACTGATAGAATATCCAGGTCTGCAAACATTTGTGCTTTCGCAAAGAAGAAGATTGACACCTTTCTTTCCAAGTTCACCAAATCTTTGAAGGTCTGTCATTGTGCCATCAATAGGCTCGAAGTCAATCTTGAAGTCTCCTGTGTGAATAACTGAGCCAGCTGGTGTTGTTATACACATTGCAAGACACCCAGCAATAGAGTGAGAAACTTTGATAAATTCGACTGAGAAAGACCCAATCTTAAGCACATTTTTAGGCTTAACAGTGATTGCCTTGTAAGAAACTTTTTGGTGTTCTCTCATCTTGTGGTCAACAAGAGCAAGTGTAAGCTTTGAGCCATAAATTGGGACCTTGCTGAATTGTTGCAAAAAGAAAGGCACACCACCGATGTGGTCTTCGTGTCCGTGTGTGAGAAGCAAAGCTTTGATTTTGTCCTTGTTTGCTGCCAAATAAGTAAAGTCAGGAATAACAACATCCACACCAGGCAAATCATCGCCTGGGAATGTCAATCC
Organism: uncultured Clostridia bacterium; assembly: GCA_946612575.1. GTDB lineage: Bacteria > Bacillota > Clostridia > Christensenellales > UBA1242 > Caccovivens. The sequence continues at coordinate 5,674 of CAMOEU010000012.1, read as the reverse complement.
ACAGTCAACAATGATAATTTCATTGTTATATTCAAAAGCGGTCATATTTTTGCCGATTTCACCCACACCGCCTAGGAAGGTGATTTTAAGCTTGTTATTGTTGTTCATATAATCTCCTTTAAAAAATTAAAACCAAAAAGACAACACTGTCGTGTTGCAAAAAAGCGATAAGAAAAGATAAACTACAAAATTGAAGCAGTTTTGTTTATATTGTCAACTTCTTCAAGTTTTTTTGGAGTCATAATTTGTGTTGCAGAAACATAATATCTCATTCCTTGGCTGATATAGAATGTTATCATTCCAAAGAAAATCAAAGCGATTGCCATTCCTGGAATAAGAACAGACAAAACATAGAAACCAAACACAAAAACACAAATCCAGAAGAATGCAAATCTTACTGCTGTCAAAACAAAAGTTTTAAACAAATGTCTTGTCACAGCCTTAACACCTTTATAATATGCCCTGAATATATTACAGTCAAACACAATAAGAGCTGGCATCCAACCCATTATAAAAAGGTGATTGGTTGTGAAAAGCAATGTCAAAACGATAAATTCAACAACACAAAGGAAGTTTCTCACAAAAAAGTCATTCTCTATATATGCAAGTCCAAACACAATTGCACAAGTGCAAGCCATAAACACGGCATTATAAACAGTTTTTGTCAAAGCAAACACAACTGAATGTTTCAAACTTTTGATGTATGCACTAAAAAAGCCAATTTTGCTGTTTGAAGTCATATAAGAATAAAGTGATTGACAAAGGGCATATTTGCCAAGATTGATGAAAAATGGCAAAATAACAAAAACCACAATAAGTCCATAAATTGCAAGAGCGACATTATTGCTGAAAATATCAACAACACTATTTACTGAAGCATGAACAAAGTTTTGAAGATTTGGACCAATTGGACCTGCAAAAGCTCCATTGAAATTTACATTGAGGCTGTTGAAGTTTGAAATAACAAGGTCTTTAAACTTCAAAAACACAGGCAAAAACATAGCAAAACAAATTCCCCATACAACAATATAATATAGGAAAAATTTGAGTGCTTTTACCCAATTTGTTTTAAACAAACTCAACGAACTTCTAAAAACCATAAAATTTCCTTTTCTTGTGTAAACAATATGCTTTCGCTAAAATCATTATAGCAAAAACAAAATCAAAAACAAAATGAAAATGGATTATATTTCGATTTTCAAAATCTTGTATGTTGCTTCGCCTCCTGGAGTGCGAACAGAAACTGTATCACCCTTTTTGTGCCCAACAAGAGCCTTCCCAACAGGTGAAACATTGCTGATGATTCCATTTTTAGGGTCACTTTCAGAAGAACCAGAAATTCTGTATTCAACTTCTTCATCAAAGTCTTCGTCATACAAAGTCACTTTGCATCCAACACTAACTTTGTCAGAACCAATCTTCTTTTTGTCGATAATTTCTGCATTAAGCAAAATGTCTTCCATTTCAGTGATTTCAGCTTCAATTTGAGCTTGCTCATCTTTTGCTGCATCATACTCAGAATTTTCTGACAAGTCCCCAAACTCTCTTGCAATTCCAATTCTCTTTACGACTTCTGGTCTTCTAACAGTCTTAAAATATGCAAGTTTTTCTTCAAGCTGTGCTTTACCTTCTGGTGTTAAATAATGTTTTTCCATAATATTTCCCTTTTATTTATAAAAAAAATCGACCAATACAGGCCTTTTGAGTTTATCCTTTTCTCATTTCGACACCAAATTATATTAAAATTAGAAAAAAAAGTCAACTGTTTTTAAACTTTTTACAATATCTTATTCATTTGCCACTAAAACAATTCCAAAATATTTTACCCCAAATTGCAAATAATAAACCTGAGGTGTTTTTATGATAACTTTAATTGCTTTTCTTATCAGTCTTGCCGGATCAATAAACTGGCTTATGATAGGACTTCTGCAATATGATTTTATTGCCGGACTTTTTGGATTTCAAGCAAGTTTGTTTTCAAGACTTTTTTACATCCTTTTTGGAATCAGTGCCCTTTATCTTGTGATAAGAGTCATCGCAAACAAAGGCTCAGTCAAAATCTATGAGAGAAAGAAACGAAAAGTTTACTATCAAGAGCAAGCCCCTGCAAGCGAAAGCAATTTTGAAGACAAATGATTTTTGTTTGACTTTTTTTTCTTTAAAAGTTATGATTTTTTTGATAGGAGAAAATTATGGTCACACTCATCATTATGGACGGCTTTGGCGAAAGAAAAGAAAAGTTTGGAAATGCCATCAAAAGTCAAGGCACTCCTTATCTTGATAAACTCAAAAAAGCATATCCACACACAGTTTTGGATGCAAGCGGCACTGCAGTTGGGCTTCCTGAAGGTGTGATGGGAAACAGCGAAGTCGGTCACCTTACACTTGGCAGCGGAAGAGTCAATTTGCAGGATTTGCAACTTATCAACAGCGAAATTGAAAATGGCAAATTTTTTGAAAGAAAAGCACTTATAAAAGCAATGAAACATGCAGAAAAAAGTGGTGGAAATTTGCACATTATGGGTCTTCTCAGCACCGGCGGAATTCATTCTCACATAAACCATATTTATGCTCTTTTAGATATGGCAAAAAATTATAAAATCAAAAACATATATCTGCACCCAATTTTGGATGGAAGAGACACAAAAATAGATGACGGAAGAAGATTTTTGAGCGAACTTCAACAAAAAATTGAAGGCACAACCGCAAAGATTGGCACACTTATCGGCAGAGTTTATGCAATGGACAGAGAAAAAAGATATGACCGTCTTCAAAAAGCATATGATATGTATTGTTTTTCAAAAGCGGAAATAAATTCTTCTGTGGAAAATGCTGTCAAGAAAAGTTATGAAAGCGGAATCTATGACGAATATTTTGAGCCTGTGATTATTGACAAAAACTCAAAAATTTCTGATAATGACAGCCTTATTTTTGTAAATTTCCGTTCTGACAGAGCAAGAGAAATCACAACAGCTTTCACAGATGAAAATTTTAAAGAATTTAAAACAAAAAGACTTAAAAACTTCTTGTTTACTGCTATGACAGAATATGATGCAAAACTTTCTCATTTAAACACAGTTTATCCCCCAACAAAAATTGAAGACAATCTTGCAGCAATTCTTTCAAAACACAAAAAAACACAATTCCATGTTTCAGAAACAACAAAATATGCTCATGTGACTTTCTTTTTTAATGGCGGAATTGAAAAAATGTATCGTGGGGAAGAGAGAAAACTTATTGACAGCATAAACACAAAAGATTTTTCTGCATATCCAAAAATGAGAGCGGTTGAAATCACAAATGAAGCTATGGATGCAATTGCATCTGCAAAATATGATTTTGTTTTGATAAACATTTCAAATCCAGATATGATTGGTCACACAGGAAATTTTGCAAGTGCAAAAGAGGCTGTCGAAATAACAGACAAGTCAGTTTATGCCATCGCCCTTGCCACCTTAATGGCTGGTGGAGATTGCATCATCACAGCCGACCACGGAAACATCGAACTTATGATGGACAAAGATGGAAACAAAGTGACCACACACACAACAAACAAAGTGCCTTGCATCTTGGTTAGCAACAAACACAAAAAGGCAAAACTTAAGAAAAACAAATCAATTGCAAACATTGCAGCAACAGTGTTAAAATTGCTTGATATTGAAATTCCATCAAATTATGAAGAATCATTGTTTTAAAAAAACAGCCCTAGCGGCTGTTTTTATTTAACTCTTGGCAAAACACCAAAAAATGTTCTTCCCATTTCCAAATTTATTCTCACTGCATCAGTCATAAGAGTCGAGGTTATTTCGTTTGTCAATACACAAAATTATGGATTTTTAGCCAATCATACCTTCATTACTTTGTTTTTCACCAAAGCTTATTGGAGAAACATTTGAAACAACAATTGTTTTATAACACGAAATTTCATATGCTGTCCTTTCCACAGTTTTTCCATCTTCAAGTGTTTTGCTGTAAACTCTTGATTGGATTCTTCCACCAATTTCCATCTTACAACCCACTTGTTGACCAGAAACAAATCTTGCATTTCTTCCCCAAATTATGCAAGGCACATAGTCAGATTTGTGATAGTTTGTTCTGTTTACTGCAAGCAAAATGTCACAAATTTCTCTTCCAAATGGAGTTTTTCTGTAAACAGGTTCCTTACACAAAAATCCTGAGAGTTTGACATCATTTACATACTTTTTATCACTAGAAATTTCAATTTCCTTTGCAAAAACATAAAGTATAAGCCTGCTTTTTTCTCCATCTGATTTGTTTAAACTTCTATATTCTCCATTCACTTTCACAAAGTCACCTTTGCAAATGGCTTCATTCAAAACTATTCTTTCCGAAAATGTGACAGGGATTATATCTTTGCTTTTTGAAAGTCTTTCTATTTCAATTTGACATTCAAAAAATTTTTCTCCATCAATCTCATGTGAAAAAACAGGGTTTTCCTTTACCACACCTGCAATCTCAACAACATTTGTCATTTCTTCATTTAAACTATCGTAATTCAATTTTTTCTCCTTTTATTTCTTGTGTTGCACACCATTTCTGTCGATTGTATAATCACTTTCATAAACAAGGTCGGAAACACTAGTGATTTTATATCCCGCAATTTTGAGTCTGTTTAATGTCAATCTAAGTGCATCCAAAATGTTGTCCGAATTGTTGTGCATCAAAATTATTGACCCGTTTTTCACTCTCGAACATACCCTTGAAGTGATTTCATTTGCGGAAATCCCCTTCCAATCCAAACTGTCAACATCCCACTGAATTGTCTTAAGCCCAAGGTCAGTCGCGGTTTCGATAAGGTCGTTGTTGTATGAGCCAAATGGTGCTCTGAAAAGTTTGACATCCTTTTTTGTTATTGCTTTTATCTTAGAAATTGAAGTCTCAAGCTCAGTCTTCATAGTGCTTTTTGAAAGCTTTGCCATATCTGGATGTGTGTTTGAATGCGAACCAATTTCAAATCCCGCATCATCAATGGTTTTGACCATATCAGCATAGTCATCCACCCAAAATCCGACCAAAAAGAATGTTGCCCCAACATCAAACTCTTTCAATAGGTCAATTATCCCTTGAGTTTTGTCTGCACCCCATGCTGCATCAAAAGAAATTGCCACTTGCTTAGAGTCTGTCTCGACACTATAAATAGGCACCTTTCTTGTTGAATATCCAAGATAAACTTGTGCAGATGTTGCTCCGTCAATTGACACGGCAAGAAGAACCGCCAAAAGCACCATTGCAACAAAAATTTTTATGTGTTTGGATTTCAAAACAACAAAATGCATACAAACCTCTCTTATTGTAGAATAGACAAAACAAAATATACAAGGTTAAAATTTTCTAAAATTATCTAATTTTGTCGAATTTTGTCTTGTCCACTCTTTTTACAAAATAATTTATTTATAAGTCCAAAAAAATAGAACAAAAAAAAGACACATGCCGTGTCTTTCTTTTATTATTTTCCTAAACAACCCAATAGAAGAATTTCAAAACCTGTTTATTCTCCAGCAAAATCCAGTTTGACTCATTGTCAATGGATTTTATTAAGTCATAATAATTTTGATAATTCGAACTATTTACAACATCATTTGTTATAAAGAATTCATCATTATCTGAATCATAATCATAATAATCCATTCCCTCAACATATCTTTTTGCCTTC
>CAMOEU010000011.1 GCA_946612575.1 uncultured Clostridia bacterium | reverse complement strand
TAAACTTGCAAGAGCAAGAAGATATGAAGACCACTATTCACACGGTGTCGTTGCATTGAGTGACGAAACAGTCTCTTCTGACAGCCTTGCTTCAATTGCGACAATAGCACACGAAATTGGTCATGCAAGACAGGATTTTAGGGGAAACAAACTTGAAAAACTCTATAGACTCAGAAAAATCGGAAAAGTTTTCAGCGTGTTTGTTTTTCCGCTTATGATGATAGGCACAGTTTTGGGAGCCTTGTATGCCTTTGGTGTTTTAAGTGAAGTTGTGTTTTTGTATGTTTCTATAGCACTTGTTGCGGTTGGACTTTTTGGTTTCTTCTTTGTTATTTTTGAAAAATATAAAGAAATCCAAATCGAGAAAGAAGCTTCAAAGTTTGCAATAGTCTATCTAAGGGAATATTTTTCTGAAGAAGAAATTTTGCTTTGCAAAGAGTTTCTGGACAGTGCAAGACTGACTTATTGGGCGGACCTTTTTAAAAATCTCCTTGCCTGGACATTCTTGACAAAGAAAAATAAAGATTGATTTTGGTATTAAAAAATTTTTTCAAACATAAACATAATTAAGTTTAATTTGTTGACATTCTTCATTTAAAAGTTTAAAATAAGAGTGTAAATCAAATTACAAATATAAAAAAAAGGAGAGATGCAAAATGGCAAAAAAATCTGATTACTTTGGATTGTCTTGGATCGTAAGTCTTATTCTTGCAATCATCCCAATCACTTCTTGGGTTTGCGGAATCATCACAAGAATTCAAGATGGTAAGATTGTTGCTGCAATCATCAGAATTTTCTTCGGATTCAACATTATTTGGATCTGCGACATCATTTTCATGATTGTAAACAAGAGCATTTTGAGACTTTTGAATGTTTAATTCATTCGCATAAAAAACAACTCGTTTTGAGTTGTTTTTTTGTTGTAATTGTTGTATCATATTGATATAAAATTAACAAAAGGAGAGAGAGTATGAACGAATATATCAAATTTATGGATGACCTTCCAATGATTGCAAAGATTTTGTTTGCTCTTCCATTTTTGGATATTTTGTGGAATGTTTATAGACTCATCAAGTCAATCAGAGACGAAAACACTCTTGGAATTGTTTTGGCTGTGATTTTGTTGCTTTTCAGCACATTTGTTTGGCTTGTTGACATTATCACACTTGCAGTTTATGGCAAAGTTTTGTGGTTTGAAGACACAAAGAAAGATGGCAAAAAAATCATTGATGTGAAAAACGAAGATAAGTAATAAAAAAGACGGCTTGATTTTAAGCCGTTTTTTTTATTTTACAAATTTTTTAAAATTTGATTTTGTTTGAAAAAAGTTTGATTGTATGATAAAATTTTTCAAAGGGGAATATATGCTCAACTATAGTTTCTTTGATTATAAATACAACATAACAGATTTTACTTCAGATATGTTTGGTGTTTCACACATTATATATATCGTTTTGGCATTCATATCTGTTTTTGCACTTGGGTTTTTCTTGAGAAACACTAAACACGAAAAGATTGATATTTTTCTTAAAGTTATTTCAATTTTTTCTTTGGTGTTTGAAGTTGTCAAAATAACATGGGAGAGTTATTTTGATATAACGACAGGAAGAGGTTTTAATGCTGGCGGAATTTTGCCACTTTACACTTGCTCACTTTTTATTTATACAACACTGATTGCTGGTTGGGGAAAAGGAAAGGCAAAAGAAGTTTCGCTGTCTTGGCTTGGCACAATAGGGATGGTTAGTGGTGCCATTGGAGTTGTTTACACAAACGGATTAAATTATTATCCATTCTGGACTTTTGGAGGTTTTTATTCATTATATTTTCACTACATTATGTTTTTCACGGGGATGTTTATTTTGACAACAAGATATAAAAGACTTGAATGGAAAGATGTTTTCATTTCTTGGATTCCGATGGTTTTGCTTTCAGTGATTGCCAGCCCAGTGAACTATTATTATGGCGGTGATTATATGCAAATAAAGGACGGCTCAGGAATTCCGCTTATGTCAACTCTTGCAGACAAACTTAACGAAATGAAATTGCAACCTCTTTTCACAATCATAATGCTTTGCACATACATCTTGATAAGCGTTGTTGTGATAGGTGGATATAAAATTATTGATAAAATTTGTCAAAGAAAAAATGGCTTAGAAAACACCTAAGCCATTTTTATTATTTTAAAATATTAAAATTTGATTTTGTTTGAGATGTAGTTTGCAAGGTCAGAAATCTTTATTCTTTCCTGTTTCATTGTGTCACGGTCACGGACGGTCACAGTGCCATCTTCAAGAGTGTCAAAGTCGATTGTCACACAGAATGGTGTGCCGATTTCGTCTTCACGGCGATATCTTTTGCCGATTGAGCCAGCTTCATCATAGTCGCACATAAATTCTTTAGACAAAAGTGCATAAACTTCTTTTGCTTTTTCACTCAAGTTCTTTTGAAGTGGCAGAATTGCAACTTTGTATGGTGCAATTGCAGGGTGCAAGTGCATAACAACTCTTGTTTCACCATTTTCAAGTGTTTCTTCGTCATAACTTTCACACATAAGTGCCAAAACAAGTCTGTCCGCACCGATTGAATATTCGATAACATTTGGCAAAACTTTTTCATTTGTCACAGGGTCTGTGTAGAGCATTGATTTTCCGCTGTACTCTTGGTGTCTAGACAAATCCCAAGTGCCGCGGTGATGGATTCCGTTGAGTTCTTGCCAGCCGATTGGGAAGTAATATTGAATGTCACATGCGGCTTTTGCATAGTGAGCGAGTTTGTCATGGTCGTGGAAACGAAGATGAGATTCATCAAGCCCCAAGTCTTCAACAAATTGAAGTGCTTTTTGTTTGAAAGTGTTGTAAAGGTCAAGAGCGGCTTCTTCTTTGCAGAAGTTTTGAAGTTCCATTTGCTCAAATTCAACAGTACGGAAAAGGAAGTTTCCTGGTGTGATTTCGTTTCTGAATGCTTTTCCAATTTGTGCAATTGCAAAAGGAAGTTTTGCTCTTGTTGATCTTTGAACATTCAAGAAGTTTACATATTCTCCCTGTGCTGTTTCTGGGCGGAGATAAACTTTGTTTGTGTCTCCTTCTGTCACACCACGGCTTGTTTCAAACATAAGATTGAATTGTCTGATGTTTGTCCAGTTGTGTTTTCCGCATTTTGGGCAGTTTATTTTGTGCTCTTCAATAAACTTTTCCATTTCTTCATTTGACATTGTGTCAACGACAATTTCCAAGTTATGTTTTTTTGCATATTCTTCGATTAAATTATCTGCTCTTTCTCTTGTTTTGCATTCTCTGCAGTCCATTTTTGGGTCACTGAAGCTTTGAGTGTGGCCGCTGGCATCCCAAACTCTTGGATTCATAAGTATTGCAGCATCAACACCATATGTGTTTGGAGATTCTTGCACAAATCTCTTCCACCAAGCTTTTTTGACATTGTTTTTAAGCTCGACACCAATAGGTCCAAAATCCCAAGTGTTTGCAAAACCACCATAAATATCACTTCCTGGAAAAACAAAACCTCTGCCTTTGCAAAGATTTAAAATTTTGTCCATAGTTGCTTTTTGTTCTTTCATAAAAAACTCCTTTTAAAAATAAAAAATCCCCATGCAGTTGCATAGGGGCGATTTGACGGTCGCTGTTCCACCCTAATTCGCAAGAAAAACTTGCCTTTTTGATTGTCTTTTCGCCGACAAGCGGTCGCTCGGGAGTTGCCAATTCCGTCATTGCTAGGATTATTTTATATCAAAAACAAACCGTTTGTCAAACTAAAACAGCAAAATTACCCCTTGACAAAACAAAATTATATGATAAAATTAAATCACGAAGTCAAAAAACAAATAAAGGAGAAAATTATGATTATTGAAAATGGTGTTTTGATTAAAGTTGAAGAAAAAGATATAAAAAAAGGATTGTTAAAATCAGATGGTGTTGAAAAAATCGTTGAATTGCCAAGTGAAGTTCATACAATCGGCAAATATGCTTTTATGAGATCAAATGTTGACACAGTTGTTTTTACTGAAAACTTGAAAAGAATTGAAGAATATGCTTTTTGCAATTCTGCAATTGAAAAAATGCATATAAGCGGCAAAAATGGCACTAAGGGTGTGATTTCATTGCCAGAAACAGTTGAATTTATTGGAAGAGATGCTTTTTCACATTGCAGCAAAATTTTGGCTGTAAATATCAATTCAAAAGAAATTGGAGAATCAGCTTTTGAAAGAAGTAGAAACATCGGTGTTATTTATTTGGGTGAAAAAGTAGAGAAAATTGGAAACTATGCTTTCAAAATGACAAGAATTAAAAGTTTTGATATGAAAAACAAAACAAATGTCACACTTGGAAGAGGAATTTTCTCATTTGTTGATGGAATTGAAAATGTTAAATTGCCAGATATTTTCTTTAAGCCATATGTAAACCCAAATCAAAACGAATTTGGCGAAGCAAAGGGCGAAGTGGAAAACGGACACATCTTCTATGCAACAAAAGAAGAATGGAACTAAAAGATAAATTTAGAAATAAAAAACAAAGGCTAGGATTTGTTCCTAGCCTTTATATTTTTCCATATATTCTTCATAACTCATTTGTTTGTCAATGATTGTGTTTTCATCAACAATATCAATAATTCTGTTTGCAACTGTTTCGATGATTTCTTGGTCGCCTGTTGCAAAAATCATTGAACCTTTGAAATTTACCATTCCTTTGTTTAGAGATGTGATTGATTCAAGGTCAAGGTGATTGATAGGTTCGTCCAAAATAAGGAAATTTCCGCTTTCGAGCATAATTTTTGCAAGCATACATCTCACTTTTTCTCCACCAGAAAGCACATTTACCTCTTTCAAACTTTCTTCGCCAGAGAAAAGCATTCTGCCAAGCCAGCCACGAATGTAGCTTTCTGTTTGGTCTTTAGAATATTGTCTAAGCCAATCAACAATAGAAAGGTGACAATTGTCAAAATACTCTCTGTTGTCTTGTGGGAGATATGAGTATTTTATTGTCTTTCCCCACATAACATTTCCGCTGTCAGCTTGTTCTTTTCCTGCCAAAATATTGAAAAGTGTTGTCAAAACAAGGCTGTTTGAAGACAAAAAGACAATTTTTTGACCTTTTTCAACATTGAATGAAAGGTTTTTAAACATTCCTGCTTTTGTAAGTTTGTTTACTTTCAAAATTTCTTTTCCGATTTCTTGATCAAATCTGAAATCGACATAAGGATACTTTCTTGAAGAAGGTTTAAAGTCTTCAATTGTGAGTCTTTCAAGTTCCTTCTTTCTGCTTGTTGCTTGTTTAGATTTTGATGCATTTGCAGAGAAACGGGCGATAAAGTCTTTAAGTTCTTTTGCTCTTTGTTCTGCTTTTTTGTTTTGTTCTTTCGCTTGTCTTGCAAGGAGCTGGCTTGTTTCATACCAGAAGTCATAGTTTCCAAGATACATATTGATTTGTCCAAAATCGACATCGCAAATGTGTGTGCAGACTTTGTTTAAAAAGTGTCTGTTGTGAGAAACGATAATGACAATGTTTTCAAAGTCGAGCAAGAAATTTTCAAGCCATCTTATTGTTTTGAAGTCCAAGTTGTTTGTTGGTTCATCCAAAATAAGAATATCAGGATTTCCAAAAAGTGCTTGTGCAAGCAAAACTTTCACTTTGATTTTTGCATCAAGAGAAGACATAAGATTGTAATGTAAATCTTCTGTCACACCAAGATTTTGCAAAAGTGTTTTTGCTTCACTTTCTGCTTCCCATCCACCTAGTTCTGCAAATTCAGTTTCAAGTTCACCGGCACGAATTCCGTCTTCGTCAGTGAAATTTTCTTTTGCATAAAGTGCATCTTTCTCTTTTTGAATTTCCATCAATCTTTTGTGACCAAGCAAAACTGTGTCCAAAACAGTTTCGTTGTCATATTTGTTTTGATTTTGCTCGAGCACTGACATTCTTTCACCAGGGGTGATAACAATTTCTCCTGTGTTTGGCTCAATTTCTCCTGTCAAAATTTTAAGGAATGTTGACTTTCCGGCTCCGTTTGCACCGATTATGCCATAACAATTTCCTTTTGTGAATTTCAAATTTACTTCTTTATATAGTTGTCTTCCGCCAAATGCCAAAGAAACATTTACTGCTTGTATCATTATTTCTCCTTGTTAGTTTTTTCTATGATTGAATTTTTTACTTTTTCTACTTCTTTTTGTTTTTGAATTTTTACGGATTTTATTTCATTTTTTAATTCCGTTTTTTGATTTTCAATTATTTTTTTATTTATTTTTTCATTAATTATTATTTTTTGAATTTTTTCATTATTTTTTTGATTATTTTTTTCTTCAATTTTCTTTAATTTTTCAAAATAATATATCTTATATTCGTCTTCCAAATTGTTTAAAATTTCACTAAAATTGAATTCGGATTCAAAAATTCCATCCAAAAGGTCAAAAAAGATGGGATCAATTGAGCAAATTTCACTGTATGCTCCAATTTCGTCAAAATCCTCTTTTTTAAATTCCCTAATCAAAATTTCGGTGAGTTTTGTTCTTAAAACAAGATAAAGCTCAAATTTTTCTGCAAACTCTTTGCTTAGGTATTTTTTGAAATTGCTTTTTGATATCTGATTTAGCCTTTTTACCGAAAGTTTAAACATTTTTTTCAAATCAATCTTTTCGTTAAACAAAAAGTTTGGATAAGAAATATCCTTAGCCATTTGTCCAAGATAAAGCCTTTCTTTGATTGTGTTTTCATCAAAAACAAAATCATCTGGCAGAGGATTGAAGCCAGTGATTTTATACAACTTCCCAAGGCGAGGATTAACCAAGTTGAGATAGTTGAAGATTTCCAAATTTGTGTTTTTTGTTTTCATAGTTTTATTATAGCTGAAAAACCTCTTGCTGTCAACTTAAACGACTTTAAATAAATTAAATAATAAATTATTTATTTTCAGAAAAATATTGAAAATTATTTTGTTTAAATAATAAAAAATTGTATAATTATTTTGTCGAAAAATGTAAATAATATTTTTAGATAATTTTTTGTGAATTTAATTTCGGAGTTGTTATGAGAAAAAGAGGAGCCTTAAGTGTTTGGAAGGCAGTGTTATTAGTATTTGCAAGTTTTATAGGGGTCGGTGCTGCGACAGCCCTTACTTTATACTTGACAGGAAACTTCAACGAGAAAATTGTTGAGCCTGAAAATATGAATATCTCAGAGTCTGTTGTTGGACAAGGTTTCTATAATAGCGAACTTGGCAGATTTGAAATCTCTGGCGATTCCAAACTTACAATTTCCACAACAACACAAGATGTCACAAAGAAAAAAGTTAACCTTTCATTTGAGAATGGTGTCGCTTATGAAAAACTGAGTGATGGAACAATCACAGATGGAAACATCATAATTCCTCAAACTGTTTATCTCAACTCCGCATTTGATATAAAAATAAACCAAACATACAATTCTTCAATTGGTGCAGACTGGCCTGTTGGCGGAGTCTCAAAAATTGTTGCAAAGTCAGAAAGCAATGACAAGATTGAAAACAAAACTTTCTCAGTTGCTGTAGATGTTCCTGTTTCAGAAATTGATTTAACAATTGCAGGACAAGAAGTTTCAGGGGACACACAAGAAGTCGTTATTGGTTCGACCTTTGAAATTGAGACTGTGTTTAGTCCACTCACAAGTGCATATCTTTACAACGATTCTTCAAACACAAAAAATGTTTATCTTACAATTGTTGGCTCTGGAGTGACATACAATGAAAGCACAAACAAGTTTGATGCTGTCGCTGACACTGGCACAGGTTATGCAACAGTGACTGCATATGCATTTAAGACTGCTTATGAGCAAGAAAAATTTTTCAAAGAAAACGAAAATCCAACTTCTGACCAAATCATAAATTATCTAAGAACAAATTGGGAGTCAACAAAAGATAAGGCTGTTTCAAATTATTTGAATGTCAAAGTTGTTCCTGTAAGTGTTGATCAAGTTGATTTTGATTTAACAGGAAAAACTGTTTCTACAAGTGTTGACAAAAAATATGTTATCACAGTAAATTCAACAAATGGTGATAAGAGTCTTGGAGTAAGCATTAAGGATAACAGCGGAAACTCTCTTCCATCACTTTATGGAAATGTTGGTCTTAAAATCACAGAAGATCTTGAAGGTGTGACGGTTGAAGGAATGAATGTAATGGTTGTCACAAATTCAGGTATAACTTATGAAAAGTTTGACAAAACAAAATCTTATATTTCAGATGATAGCACAGAATATTATATTCTTCCTGACACAAGACCTTCAAACCCAGGAAATTATTTCTGGAATATGAGTTCGACAGAAATTGTTGAAGGAAATGTTGGGGTAAACTTCTTCTATAAGGAAAATGGAATCTGGAAGAAATATTTTGAAGATGACAAGACTTTCTTGCTTTCAATCACAGGAAATAATAATGAAACTGCAATTGGTTGGGTTTATGGCCATGAAGGTACAATCGGACTTTCAATTTCAGCTGATGGGGAAACAGGAATCGAACTTGCAAACGAAGTTAACAGTGTTGAAGAAAGAAACACTTACAAACTTTATAAATTCTTTATCTTTAATGACAATGATAGTTCGCTTATTGACATTGAAGAAATTTTCAATGTTGAAGAAGGTGTTGAATATGACACATTCTTAAATGGTGACCCTATCACAATTGATGGTGTTGCTGGACCATATACACTCTATGAACTTAAAGATCAATCTACTTACTTGCAAGCTACAAGAAGCTTTGATGGAAAAGTTAAGGTTGTTGCTGCAATCATCAGAACAAAAGCGGATGGAACTCCATATCCAGGCAAAAATCAAATTGTAAACATCAGCCGTTCAAGAGATTTGACTGTCGAAGGAATTTTGTCAATAACACAATTTGAAGGTTCTACATTTGAATTTGCTGAGGGTATTGAAAAAGCTGAAGATGGAAAATATTATGTTCCATCAGTTTCTAAAGATGATTTTGGACAAGATAAGAGTCTTGTGAAATTTGTTTTAAATGTTTCTTCAAATGACCCTGCAAGTGATGCAGAAAAAGTTTTGAGAGCATTTGAAAATGGTGATTTGAATATTGTTTGCATCGATGAAAATGAAAATGTAAATACAACACAATATGTATATTTGAAAAATCTTGTTAAAGATCAATATGATGACGGAACCGAAAGAGATGACAGATTTGTTGGGGAAATCATTGTTGATAGTGCACTTGTGAACGATGAAAACGGTGTTTTTGTTGGACTCGCATTGCAATTTAATGATGGAAAAGAAACAAAGAAATTTACTTTGGAAAGAGATAATTTGTTTGAAGGTTTCTATGTTTACAAGCAAGTTCCTGTGGCAATAAACAGCAATTTTGAAGATGCTGGAGTAAGTCCAACAGGTGTTGTTTATATAAACATCAGTCAAAGCAGTGGAAGAGAAATTGAATGGCAAGAAATTGAAGGAGACAACACTGTCACACTTACAGATTCTGAATTTGATGAACTTTTCGAATTTGAAATTGTTGATCAAAAAGGCAAAACAATCAATGTTGGGGATGGACTTTATAAATTTAATTTTGTTGAAGTTGATGTGCAAGGCAATCCAATAACAACAAACAATTACATTTCAATTTCTTCAGATGGAAAGATTGATTTCAACACAACATATGGCGAAGAAGTGGATGCTTATCTTAAAGTTTATGTTGAAGATGCAGCAATTGAAGAAGGTGAAGAACTTAGACAATATGTAAGCATTGACACAATAAGATTCAAAATCAAAAGTGAAGGTGTAAGCAAAGTTGAATATGATAGTTCGGAAAGTGTTGGTGGAACTCCTACTTTTGAAGAATCTTCAAAACTTAATGAAATTACTGTAAGAAAAAATGTTAATACTGGTGATGATATTAATCTTAGTGATTTGTTTAAGGTGACAATGTCAAACGGAGATGAATCAACAAACTATGAAATCAAACTTGATGGCACATTTGTTTCTTCATTCTCTTCAAGATCAAAAGACTTGTTGCAAATGATTAATTTCAACAATGAAGGATATTCTGCCGACAAAGATCTTTCAGACTATCTTGACACAGAGATTGAAAGTGTAAATATTAAAAATCCATTCAACCAGAATACAACAATCAAATTTAATATCAAAGGTAAAAACACAAGTGGAGATGTCACTCTTTATGATATCACTTTGAATTTGGTATTCTTGAAGGATATTGATGTAAGCACAAACTTTGAAAGATTGATGCAACAAAGCTATTCTGGATACCTAGCTGAAGTTCCAAACAACAGCAATGCAATTAGTGTTTTTGCTGACTACGAATACGATCTTGATGTGTACCTTTCATTCACTTCAGAAAAATATCGTTGGAGCAACTTGCTTTCAATCGTTGGAAGTGAACTTGGTGGACTTATTGATGCAGGCGGAAAAGAAGGGGAAAACGGAACAGTAAATCTTGTTGCTTCTGGCTCAAAGGTTTGCTTGAAGATCAACCCTGTTTACTCACTCACTCCTTTGAATGTGACAATCTATTATGGTGTTCAATCTTCTTATGCATTCTCAGTGACAATCGCTTTGTATATCAATCCAAATATTGTTGCTGTTCAAAATTCAGACAGTGAAGGTTATGTTGATTTGTTTGTTGATTTAAGTGAAATTGGATCAACAACTTACAAGGTTTCTAATTTCTATACTTTCTATAAACTTACCGATTGGATTGCTGATAGCACCGTTGGAAAATTGAGTGGCCTTAACTTTAATTATGGAACGACATCACAATACATTTCAATTGATAATTCAAATGATGGAAAAATTATTTATGCTTCTTCAAGCGATGTGTTTGAATATGATGGAAAAAATATTGAACAAACAATCTTTGTTGTAAATGCAAACGATGATTCAAGAGTTGATTTTGTTCTTTCAAAGGAAGGGCAAATTACGGTTCCTGTCGCAGAAAATGCAAAGCTTTATTTGTCGCTTGGCTATTATGCAAACAATGAAGTTGAGATGATAAAAAATCTTTTGAAAGTGAGCAGAAATGGTGTTGATGTCACAGATGATTCAATCGTTACATACAATGGAAAATTCACTTTGCTTTTGATGCAAGAAGATCAATTGACCACATTGCACTCTTTCGAAATTGAAAGTGTAAGCAGTGACGAATGTTTCAATGTTGAAGCAAACAATCAAAAGATGACAATCAAAACTTTGGTTCCATTTGTTTTCTTTGATGAAGAAATTACTCTCATCTTGAACAACTCTCCAAAAGTTAGAATTTCATTGCCTGTTGTTGTCACAAAAGTTTCTGATAAGTTTGTGAAATATACAGATGAAAATTATAAAGATTATGCAATTTTGCTTGGCGATGTTGAGCTTCAAGAAGAAGATGTGTTTGAAGAACTTGTTGCTGGAAAGACTTATCAAATTTTGACAAATGATGATGGACTTGAAGCGGACAAAGACAATATTGGTTTCCATTACAACAAAGATGTTGCATATGGTGTAGGAAACTTAAACAATCCAACAGTTTCAATTGTTGATTTGGCACAAGGCTATAAAGATGGTGTTGCGACATTGCAAAACAACGAAAACAACAAAGAAAACTGGTCTATCAAACTTGCGGATGTTGCAGAGTCTGATGAAGAGATCTTCATTGTTTTGAAAGTGACATATTCTGATATAACAGGCAGTGTGACATATGACTGCTTCTACAGAATTAAAGTTGTTGCAAACATTGAAAAGGGACAAACAAATTATCCTTATGCAGAAGATTATGAATATCTCGATACAGTTTCTGGAAATGTGACAAAGACTTATGAATATAACTCAGCTGAAAACAAATACACTGTTGACCTTTCTCAAGTGTTTGATGGATACACAAATGCTGCAGGAATGGAAAGATTTGAAATTTCTGTTCCAACTCTTGCAACAGAATTTGTAAGCGGAAAGACATATTATGAAAAGGCAGAGGAAACAGAAGAACTTAATATAGTAAATATATTTGAAACAAATAAATACTATTATAAAGACTCTTCAGAAAATGTTGTGCTTGCAACAGCATTCGATGAAAACGAAACATATTATCTTGACCAAGATGCAGCTCAACCAATCGAACTTGTTGAGTTTGAAGCAAACAAATATTATGTGATAGAGAAAAACCCATTTGAATCAACTTATGCAGTTTCAAAAATTTATATTGACGGAAGTGAAGCTGATTTTGACAATGCATATGTTTCTTGCGAAATTGATGGAAACATTCTTGAAATCACAGTGACAAACAACACAAAGAAATATGATGTTGTTGTTGAAAAGAAATATATAAGCGAAAATGGCGAAATTGTGAATGCCAGCCTTTATTACACATTCAAAATCAATCAAAG
>CAMOEU010000010.1 GCA_946612575.1 uncultured Clostridia bacterium | reverse complement strand
TATATATGCTTTGAAAACTTTTTTGACAACTTCAATTTCTTCGTCATCCAAAACACCCGTTTCTTTGATCATTGAAAGAGCCATTTCGTTTGCCTTTTTCTCAACAGGAACAGTCAACATTCTTTCAATAAACCCTGCAAGCACAAGGAAAAGTCCAACTGCAATTCCCACTATTGAGAAAACACCAAAAACTTTAAACAAAACAAAATCAAGAACAAATCCTAAAAGAACAACAGGGACAAACAAAATTGGTCCAACCAAGCTCACGATTTGCATAATATTTCTTGTTTTTGCAGTTTTACTTCCATTTCTGCAAAGCTTTGCAACCCCAACTTTTTGAAGTGCAAGAGCAACTGATGTGACAGAGTTTGAATTGATAATCCCTTTACGAAGGAAAATTGTATTTTTAGTAATACTATAGCAGTTTCCGATAAAGAAAGCTCTAAACCATCCAGCTTTTTCGATTTTGACATCGCTAAGTCCTGCTTTATCCAGCATTTCTCTGGCTATATCACAACCATTTCTTCCGCTTTTTGTCTCTTTTTTGTTTCCTTCTTGATAATTGATAATAACAATTATTCTCATCACAAGAGCGACTATTGCCATCACAACAATAAGAGCTGAAACAACAAGATAAGTTATTGCGACTCCCCTTGAAACACCTTGGTCAGTAAAATAATGTATAAACTTTTCTATGTACTCACTCATATTCCCACCTCTTGAATCATTATATCATAAAAAAAGATGTTTACAAAACATCTTATTCCTTTTTCAATTTTTTCTGCCAAGCCCAAAGTGCAAGTGCAAAGAAATATGTAGCTGAAAGCATCGTGATAATTGAAATTGCAATAGCCCATTTGTACCCACCAAATGTGAAATTGTAAAAGTCAGGCCAACCACCGTTTTCTTCTCCAATAATCACGACCATCACAAAGTAAACAGTCCCATATAAGAAAGTTGGAATAATTCCCAAGAATGTGTTTTTGAAAGAAAACCCTTCCACTCTTTCACAAAAGACAAATGAGAATATTGCAAGAAGCGGATTAATCAAATGTGTAAAGAAGCTTCCACCACTAAAGAAACTGAAAAATCCTTTTCCAACAAGTGCACTTCCTGGTGCCAAAAACAGCACTACTGTCGCCATTGTAAGTGTGACCGCAACAGTACAAACATATTTGAGTTTCAAAACCCATTTTGGATATTTGTAATCATCACAAATAAGATTTTTTATGTTAAATCCAATAACTATTGCTCCAGAAAGAGCCACTGCAATGTTTGAAAGTTCGGTGAAAAATCTCAAACTTTCAAACCCCACAAAGTTATACCACTCTGAATGATGAATGACATCTGATCTGAAATAGTTTGAAACAGCAAAGGTCGTGAACAAAAGAATTGCAATGTTGCAAACTAGTGAAATCGTATTGTAAATTCTTTCTTTTTTCATTCTTCCTCCGTTTTTTCAAATTTTTTCTCTTTAGAAAAGGTAATCCAATTTATAAGCCCGATTATGTTTCCAATTGTGGAAATTGCAAGAATGATTATCATTGACAAATTGTTTATGTTTTGCACTGAAAGCAAACTATACATAACAATTCCAAATGAGTTTGCAATTGCAAAAACCAAAAATTGTTCTATGTAAGCACCAGCACAAAGCACAAGACCAATCACACATCCGACAGAATATAATGCATCAAGAACATACATATTTCCGCCCAGTGCCTTTATTAAAAAGACAAACGGAACAGTAATGACTGCATATGCAACACAAATTGTTATTCGCATTTTCCATGAGAGTTTGTTTAGGTTTTTCTCTTCTTTTCCACTCTTTTGATTTTTCTTCCATCTTATCATTCCATAAATCAAAAAAGGGATACTTACACAAACACATATTGCAGTGTTAAGCCAAATATGTTGAATTATGTCAACCGCAATCAAAACAAGTGTTGAAAGCAAATTAAACAAAAAACCATACCAAGAGTGCTCTGCCATAAATATGATATAAGCAAAACTCAAAATCGAACACAAATCAACAAGCCATAAAATATCTGAAAAACCATTGATGATTCTGTTTGTCACAATACAGGCAACCAAGGCAATGCCAAGGATTGTGTATATCACATTTTCTATTATGTTTCTTTTTGACTTTTCGCTTTTCATATGTGTATATTATACAATATATTTTGTATTTCTCAAACTCAAATTATACAAAAAAGACAACCTTTTATGGTTGCCTTTTTATTTTGAAACAAACTATTTTGTTTTCTTTGTTGTTTTCTTTTCTGTTGTTTCTGTTTTTTCTTCAACAGCTTTGTCTTTTTTGTGAAGACATTTGAAAAGAATTGCTGCCAAAAGTCCACCAACAAGTGGAGCAACAATAAACATCCAAACTTGTGCAAGAGCTTGTGTGTTTCCGTTGTAGATCAAATCAGCAAAAGCTGTAGCAACAGAACGAGCTGGGTTTACAGATGTTCCTGTAAGTGGAATTCCAACGAGGTGAACAAGTGTGAGTGTAAGACCAATGATGATTCCTGCTTTCTTGCCTGCTCCAGAGTTTTCATCTGTGACATTCAAAATTGTGTAAACAAAAATTGCTGTAAGCACAATTTCAACAAGAAGTGCAGCAATGATTGTGCCTGCTGTCAATCCTTCTCCGCCGTAATTTACTGCATAGTTGCAAGCATTTCCTACTGTGACATTTGCCATTTTGAAGATTCCAAAAATTGAAAGTCCACCAAGAAGTCCACCAAGAAGTTGAGCTCCAACATAGGCAAAAAATTCTTTAACTGTCATTCTCTTTGTGATCAAGCAGCCAAGTGAAACTGCTGGATTGATGTGACAGCCTGAGATTCTGCCAATTGAATATGCCATAGCAACAATAACAAGTCCAAAAGCAAGTGCTGTTGGCACGAGATTTCCAAATGTTGCTCCTGCAACTCCGCAAGCAGCAAAAACCAAAACGAAAGTTCCGATAAATTCTGCAATACTCTTTTTAAACAAACTGTTCATTTCTTCCTCCTTTAAAATTTTGTTTAATTTTTTCGACTATAAAAATTTTATCACTCTAAATTTTTTAAGTCAAACAAAAAAAGAGCTTATCGCTCTTTATTTGATTTATCTCGTGCGGTCTTTAAGTTCTTCTGGTTTAAATCCACGATTTTCTATACCACAAAGATTTTTGTATAATTCTCTTATTTCTACAATGCTGTGTTCGTTTGTCTGACACACTTTACGGCTGTTTTCAACAGCTTCACAAATTGCAAAAGATATCATTTGAGAAACACAGTCAGCATTCTTATCTTTATAAAATCTCATATTCCAATTTGCATCTCTTGAAAGAATGTTTATTGGATGTTCATCTTTTGGCTCATGCTCGTTTAAAAGTTTTGTGGACATAATTTTTATATTATCAAATTCATATCTTTCAGGTACATACTTTATTTTTCTTCCAAACTCATAACCACTTTTATCAATATCCAAAAGCAAGCCATCTACATCTTCACCAAGCATATTTTCATAATCTTCAAAATCGTCTGCATTGCTTCCAAAATTATGTGGATCAAGCATTGAAAAAACAGAAACTCCTGGGCAATGTCTATCGTTTGTTTCTGGTGCATAACTTACAGAAAATGTTGAACCCAAAATCTTTTCTATTTCGTCTTTTTCATATCCGTATTTTGGCAAGATTTTTTTCATTTTAGACAAAATCGTTTGAATTTCTTCGCAGCCATGACAAAAGCCAAAGAAACTCACTTTTGCCATATTTTTGCAAGCAGTTTCAAGTGGCAATCTATCAGTTTTATCTTCGTTTAAAACAATTGGCAACATATAATTTCGTATAAAATATCTAAGTTCATGTTCTTCCATATTCCCAATAAGGTCTTCCATATTCCCAATAAGACTCTGCCTGTCTGTCACACCGTATGCAATTCCAATGATGTCAACTTCTTCTTCCACATTTTTTGGATTTCCAAATGAAAGAGTGAGCATATTCTCAACAAGTTTACAAAAACCATTTGCACTCATTTTTGAAACATCTCCGCTTCCAGAAAAACAAAAAACTGTTGGTTTTTCTATTTTATATTTTTTCTTAAAACTTAAATCTTCCCAGTGATTTTTTGCAGTCAAGCTTCTTTTTCCTATTCTTGACACTGAAACATCTTCAAACATTTTTCTTTAAGACTCCTATAGATAAATATTATCATTTCTACCCATTTTTGTCAATATCAAAAAAACACACTCTCGTGTGCTTTTTGGTCTTTTATTTCAATTTCTTCACAATGCTTTTTGTCACCATATCAATTGCCATTTTTGAGTTAAACTTGTAAAGTCTTTTAAGCATTTTTGCATCTTTTCCAAGATATAATTTAAATTTATTCTTCTCGATTGCTTTGATAATTTTTGCAGCAGCAACATCTGCTTCAAGCATCTTATAATTTGATTCTTCTGCACTCTTTTCCATTTTAACATTTGAGTTTTGTGTGATGTTTGTGTTTATTGCACCCGGAAAAACAATCATAACTTTATCGTTATACATTTTAAGCTCGCTATAAAGCCCTTCTGAGAAAAGTTTCAAGGCAGCCTTTGAAGCACCATAGATTGTTTGGAATGGGAATGGGAAAAATCCGCCCATACTTGCAATGTTGACAATATATTGCTCTTTTGCATCGTCTTTAAAATCTTTAACAAATTCTTTCACCAAAAAGAGTGGTCCAAAGAAATTGACATTCATTACTCTGTCAATTGTTGCTTCATCCAAATCTTCAACATAAACAAATGGTTGAATAATTCCGGCATTGTTGATGAGAATATCAACATCTTTGAAGTCTTTAAGATATTTTGTTTTAAACTCTTTTATTTCTTCTCTGTTTGCCATATTGACAACATATGTCTTAATGTTTTTGCTCCCGACTTCTTTTTTAAGTGCCTTCAAATTTGCTTCATTAATGTCAAGGGCAGCGACCTTTGCTCCTTTTGCAAGCATTTGAATTGTAAGTTGTTTTCCAAGTCCACTTGCAGCACCTGTGATGATGACATTTTTATTTTCTATTTTCATAATTTACCTTCCTTATGGCAGTATAATAACATTTTTACCCCGCTTTTGTCTAACATAAACAAAGACTTTTATCACAAATCTTGTTTTCAATAGATTTGCTCTAAATATTTAAGTATGTTATACTTAAGTTAAGGAGAAATTTTTATGAATGAAAAAGTTTTGATTATTACAGCAACCTGCGGTGAAGGACACAATTCAATTGCAAAAGCACTTGCACAAGAACTTGAACTCAATGGTGCTGAAACAAAAATATGCAATCTTTATGAAAAAAATCCAAAGACAATGAAATTTTACAACGATATCTATCTTTGGGCTTGCAAAAGAGTGCCACACATCTATGATGCAATTTGGCACAACGAAAGAAAGAAAGTGAAAGAAGTCATCACAGACTCTCCACAATACAAACAAATCAAAAATTATGTTGAATATTACAAAACTGTGATTGAAGAATATAAACCAACAAAGATACTTTGCACTCATGTTGGTGGTGGAGCTGTTATATCATATTTGAAATACACAAATTGGCTTCCAAAAGAAATAAAAACATACACTGTGCTTTTTGACTATACTCTCTGCCCATATTGGGACACAAACAAATATCTTGACTATGTTTTTTCTCCTGCAGACTTCTGTGAGAAAGCCTTAATTGAAGTCGGATTCAAGAAAAAACAAATCAAACATTTTGGATTTCCTATAAACAAAAAATTCTACAAAAATTTAGACAAGCAAGAAATGAGAAAAAAACTTGGCATTGAAGACAAGTTTACATTTATGTCTATCGCCGGCGGGAATGGACTTGGTGTTTCTGTGAAGTTTTTGAAACAAACCTTGAAAACTGAAGGCGACTATCAAGTTATGCTTATTTGTGGAAAAAACATAAAAGCAAAAGAATCTGTCGAAAAATACATACAAAAACACAACATCAAAAATGTTAAAGTGGTTGGTTTTGTCAAGAATGTTGAAGAATTTATGTCTGCAAGCGATGTTTGCTTTGCCAGAGGTGGCGGAAATGGCTTAACCGAAGCACTTTATTGCAATCTTCCAATCATCTTCAGAGAAGGACTGATTATAAACGAAGCCGAAAACCGCGACTTGTTTGTTGAAAACGGATGCGGATTTAAAATCAAAAATCAAAAAGAAATCAAATCTCTTTGCGAGAAAATCTTAAATTCTCCAGAACTTATCGCGAAAATGAGAAAGAATATTGAAAAGATAATCAAGCCAGAACCACTTGTAAACATAGTAAAATTTATGCTTGAAAACTAAAAAGGAAAAAAATGGAAGAAAACAAAATTCAAACAGAAGAAAACGAAGTTTTGGCAGAGACATCTTCCCAAGAAACTGTGGAAACGGTTGTCCAAGAAGAACAACCTGTTTTGACAAAAAAACAACTTCGTCTTGAGAAAAAACTTCAAAGAAAACAAAAAAGAGAGCTCAAAAAGACTCCGGAATATCAAAGAGCAAAAATAGATAGGCTCATTTCAAAACAAAACATAAAATTTAGAGGTCCATTTTCTTATCGCACAGTGAGAATTTTTGCATATATCTTTATGCTCTTTGCTCAGGTTTATCTTATTTACTCTCTCGCTTGCAAAATCACCACTCCCCCAGATTGGACAAAAAGTTTGGTAAATATTTTGGAAATTCTATCAGTCTTTGCTTTGCCACTTTTCATAACGGCTAATTTTTGCATTATTATGTCTTCAAAAAAAGATATAAAATCACATCTTATCATCAATTCTATCATAGCAATACTTATTTATCTTTCAATTATCCTAATTCATTATAGGTATGTCGGAGGATTGTCAAACATAATCTTTAAAGACAATCCAGAACTTGCAAACAGTTTTACAGATGCACTTTCATCACTTTTCTTTGGAAAAATTATAAACTACAATATTTTTGTGGATCTTGCATTGTTTTCGTTGTTTTTCTTCTTTTTCTTTTACACACCACAAAAAATTAAATCAAAAAAAGGTCTCACACTTTTCAGAATATGTTCGATCTTTCCAGTTTTGATTGCAGTGTGTTCTTCATTGCTATATGCTCTGCACTATCTCAGTTTCATAAAACTTCCTGTGGCAGCTCTTGCTATTATGCCTTGTAGATCATTCACTTTCTATGCAATATTCTTTGCTCTTTCAATTGTTATCAAATATAGAAAGCATAAATTTATCAAAATGGGCGGAACAAGACAAGAATATGAAGCCTATTCAAAATCAAACAGAAGTTCTCTCGAAATTTCTATAATCGCATCCATAATTATTTTTGTGGTATGTTTGATTGACTTCATTTTGCTGTTGGTCGAACCAATGGTCTTGCTCCTTGGAATCGGAACAAATTTCTACTTTGTGTTTATAATTCCGTTTATCTTCCTTCTCTCTTACACTAGAAAGCCAAAACTCAAAGCTCTGGACTACATTTTGCCAATCATATTTATAGTTGCGGTAATTATTGTCTATTTGGAAGGATTCTTATTGCTTTTGGGAAGTATATAAAAAACAGTCAAAATTGACTGTTTTTATTTTTCTCTAGAAACAATTTTCATAAAATCTTCTCCATACTCTTTTTTATACATATTTTCCATTATACCATACAATTCTTCATAAGAAAATTTTGTATTCAAAAAGTCGTCTTCAATGAAATTTTCTGCTTCCGGATTGCTTTTTTTGATTCTCATTTGCGAATCAATGATATCCATTTTCATCGAAACCAAAACGAAATCGTCTTTAAGCTCTGTTGAAACAGTTTTGTATTGATCCTTCAAAATTTGCTCTGAACCATCATTTGAAAACTCCATCCAATTGTGTGCAAGCGAATTTCTTACAAGTGTCACTGCTTTAAAAATGTTTGATTCTTTTCCAAATGTGTTGTAATAATCATTTTGATTGTAAGTTAGCATTGCAGCAAGCAAAGCATTTTCAATATATAGTGAATCATTCTTAAACCCCTTCAAAATATTTTCATCATCTTCATTTGCTTGGTCAGCATAAAATCTTGTCAGAGCCATAAATGTTGTTGGAATGATTATCTCTTTCATCATTCTGCCTTGAGTTTGTTTTTGAAATTCTCTCATGGCTTGTTTGTCATTTTCATCTTTGTCTTTTTTCTCAACTATTCTTTTGATGGAATTTAACTGTTCTTCTTTTGCCAATTCCAAAGCCTTTGCTTGCATATAAAGACCAAGTTTATTGAAAACATCTTCAAAAGAAACAATTATTTTCTTCTTGCTAACAATCTCGGATTGAGTTGGATACAAAACAAATTCTCCATCAAAAACACTGTTTTTGCATCTGATATCAAAATTGCCATGCAGGAAACAATTTCTCACATCTCGCATTGTTATCTCTTCGATTCTTGCATCGATTTGCTCTTTTGTGTAGTTTTTATACTTTGGTTTTTGTGGCAAAAGTTTTCTTCCTTCAATTTTTCTTCCAGAATACTCTGGACTCAATTTAAAATTTTGTGCAAGAGAGTTGTTTTCACTCAAAAAACCTGTGTGCAATAAATTTGCATACATACACAATGCTGCAGCATGAAACTTATAATTTGAGTCCAAATACTTTTTTGCCATTTTTATAAAAATTTTGTCAGAGATTTTTTCTTCAGAATTTGAGAAAGGCCAAAAATCTGCCAAGATTCCCATTCTTGTACTTAGACTTATTCTTTGTGCTTTGTTTTCATAAAACTTTTTCATGTCTATATGATATAACAAATCTAAACATCTGTCAACACTCACTTCGTGTTATGGCAATAAAAAATGGACATCTCTGTCCATTTCTTTTTAGTTGTTTGTGTCTTCCATAGACTTTGAAACAGTCCTTTGTTCGGTCGCAAATTGATTTGCTTTTTTGCTTTGTCTAGGACTTGTTTTGTTGTCAAACTTTCCAGGCTCATTGATTGTGATTTGTGGATATGGAATGCAAACATTGTTTTCATCAAAAATCAATTTGATTTCTCTGTTTAATGCTCTTTGAACAACATAGAAATCCGCTTCCTTAACTGTGGCAATAAAGAGAAGGTTTACACTTGACTCTCCCAAACTGTCAACACCCTTGTAATATGGTCCATCAACAATTTCTGGAATTGCAGCACGAATTCTATCGATATTGTTTTTGATTAAAAGTTCTACCTTTGGAATAGATTCTCTATAATCAATTCCAACAACACATGTTGTGATTGAAAGTTCTTTTGATTGGTTTATGATTGAAGCAATAGCACTGTTGTTTACAATCTTAATATTTCCTTGCCAGTCAATTATTTTTGTTGTACGAATACCGATTTCGTCAACCGTTCCTCTCCAACCGTCAATAATAACAATGTCTCCAACTTCAAATTCGCCTTCAAAAACGATAAACACACCTGCAATAATATCAGATATAAGGCTTTGTGCACCAAGACCTATAATCAAACTCAAAATTCCTGCACTTGCAAGAAGAGTTGTTGTGTCCACACCCCAAGCATTTAAAATCATCATAATGGCAATAATGGCAATCAAATATTTCACAAAACTGCTCAAAAGTTTTGCAATTGTTTTTCCTCTGGAAGTTCTTGCCCAAATTTTTGTGAGAAGAAATCTAACTATCAAACTAACAACCCAAGCAATCGCAATGATTTGAATTGTCATCAGCATCGCAGGGATTTTGTTGTAAAGTGTGCTGAGCACAACATTTGAAGAAATGTTTCTGTTAAATACAGATTCTTCACCATAAATATGACGAGCAAAAACAAAAATCACAACAGTTATTGCAAACAAAATAGGCAAAGAAATCCAAGTGCCAAGCCCAAGTTTTTTCTGAGCTTTTTTTCTTCCATTTTTAACCACAACTTTATTATCTTTCACATTTGTATCTTTCTCAATAACAATAGGCTTTTTCTCGACTGCTTTTTTCTCTTTAACTGCAGTCTTCTTTGTTTTTACACTAGTTTGTTTCTTCTCAACTTTCTTTTCGTTTTCTTTCATTTTTTCTTCCTTTTAACCATTATATCCGTTTTGTGGATCGTTTCCATTTGGATCATCAGATGTTTGTTTCTCTGTTTTTGTCACAAGTGTTTGTTTTGCAATCACCTTTGAGCCATACTTAACCACAAATGTGTATTGCATGTTTGTTTGTAAGTTTTCAAAAACACCTTCAGCAAATTGTTTTTCCATTGTTTGTTCTCTGTTTGTGAAATCATTATACAAAACAATTTTCACACCCTCTTTAAACTCATCTAGTCCAACTGCATAAAAAACTTCATTGTCAAATCCTTCCAGGAATTGAATCTCAGCTGTCACTGGCGGAGGTAAAACCGCTCCAACTCCAACAACTCCAGTCGTTCCTGCCGCTGCAATCACTGCAATTTTTTTTAACATGTCAGCAATCGTTTCGCTTTTCTTTTTTACTTTTTCAATTTTTCTTGCAGTTTTCAAATTGTTTCCATAAGCACTGTTTTTCGGTTTGATATCATTTTTTTTGTAAAGACTTTCCTCGTTTACGGACAAATTGTCAAGAAAAACTCTTCCATTTTGAGCAATGGAATTGTTTTTTGCTTCAATATCATTTTGAAAACCACTTTTTGCCATAATTGACTTTATTTTATCACATAAAAAATTTTGTAGCAATTATTTTAAGCAACTTGTCAAACAAAGTTGATACACTCATTAAATAAAAAAACTGATAATCCCACTAGGGTTTTATCAGTTTCTCTTGACAAAATACGAGTTTTTTATGCACACAATTTATTGTTGTTTTTCACAATTAGAATTCTTTTTGCCGTGTTGTTGATAAACATAACATCCTATGGTGTAAGCACTAGACAAAATCATTCCCGCACTAAACACCAAAATGATTCCATTTAAAGTGACAGTCCACACTCCACATACAAAAAGAATGTAGCTTGTAAGATAGACAATTATGTTAGTTATAAATGTGTGGATAAAAACATATTGCATTTTCCCAACCGCAATAAAATAAG
Source organism: uncultured Clostridia bacterium (assembly GCA_946612575.1). GTDB lineage: Bacteria > Bacillota > Clostridia > Christensenellales > UBA1242 > Caccovivens. Next base: position 2,232 of record CAMOEU010000010.1, on the reverse strand, counting down.
ATTCAATCACATTGTCAAATATAAAGATAAAATAGCATGGTATAAGTTTTAATAGTGTTAAAAAATAATCAAGATAATTTGTAAATTTGTATATATATTTAAATAAGACAAATGCAATAGGTATCATAAAACAAATAAAAACAGATATCAACACACTATTTAAAAGAAAATCTCTCAAACTTTCATTGTTATTCTGAGACACATTTTGCTTAATTAAATTGTTTTGAGCAAGAGCTGGAATAAGCATCACCGACCAAATGAAGTCATTTGCAATGAAATATAAATCTTGATTGTTGAGAGTGTTTAACAAAACTAAAACAATAAAATAGTATGTAAGATTTCGTGTCAATGTTTCAAAAAAGGAAAGAAGGCAAAGTTTTATATATTTTCCCATTTCAAAATGTTTTTTCTCTTTATTAACATCTTTTGGTATAGCGAATATAAAATAAACAAGTTGTGTCACCTTCACGATAAGCATAGAAACAGCCAAACCTATCACACCAAGTCCAAAAGTAAACTTTGGTATCAAAATAACCCCCAGTATCAATGTTGCTAAGCTGCTGATCAAAAAGTAAACAAAAATGTTTTTTGTGCTTTTGCTTATAATATTGAATGTATATAAATATTGAACAATCACATTAACACCATTTACAAAAACCATGATTTGTAAAAATGACTTTGTAGACACAAAAATTTCAGCTGGTATTTGAGATATATTCATTATTGGTTCAATCAATAAAAATATTACTAATGTAAATGCAAGACATATTGCAGAATACACAACAAGCAACTTCCTAGCAAAATAATTTTTCGTTTCTTCTGCATTATCGTTTTTCCCCAAAATTTTAAACAATGGATTTATAATCGTCTCTTGAAAAATCTTAAATACAATTTCAATAATAGCCATTTGACCTAAAATTTTTATTGCATTTTCAAACGAATTTAAGAAAGCAATTTGAAAAACTTTGTAAATAAGAGGCAAAAAACCTATTGCCAAAAACAATAAGTATTCTTTTGTATAAATTCTTTTTAATAATCCTTTCATATTTTTTATTATAACATTCTATTTTGATTTTGTCCTTAAATTGCAACAAAAAAATGTAAATCCTAGTTCATAAGATTTACATTACGATTGGCGGAGAGTTAGGGATTCGAACCCCAGGTAGCTTTCACTACAACGGTTTTCAAGACCGCCGCTTTCGACCGCTCAGCCAACTCTCCATATTTAAAGCATAATATATTATACATATTTTTTTTCTTTTTGCAAGCGAATTTGCAAAAATTTTTCCGTTTATCCACAAATAAAAAAGAAAACAGCCTTTGCCGTTTTCTTACTTTGAAACACCATCAAAAAAGTTTTGTCTTTTCAAAACTCCTATTTTTTTGAATCTTTTCATATCATATTTTGCCATTTTGTTTACGATTTCTTTTTCATTTGGATAGAAAATCAAATCTTTGTTTTTAAATGAGTCGTTTTCCAAGACATATGCAAAAAGTTTTCTTTGAGCTTCTTCTTTTCTTCTGCATCTGTCTAGTTTTGTTTTTTCTTCTTGTGAAGCAGTTCCGCTCTCAACAACTTTTTCAGCTTTTATAAGTTGCTCATTTTCAATATCCCAACTAAGCAAAATGTCGGCAATAAAATCTTGCAATTGTTCTGCCGATGACAAACGACACTTATGTTCGATTGTTTCGTTTAGAAAATAGATCAAGTCATCGTTTCCGTTTGCATAAGCCTCGTTGGCAAGTTCGATGAAAAACTCTGCACCCTCTCCTTTGAGAATGTCTACATAATTTTGGAAAGCATTTACATTGTCCACAAAACATTCAGTGTAATCCAAAGAATCTTGAACATCTTTTTGTTTGTTTTCCTCCAAGAGTTTCTCAAAAGAAACATCTCCAAGTTTTATTGCTTGTCTAATCATTCGATTGTAGAAATCGCTGCAGAAAACAAGTCCTGCAAGTCTTGCATCTTCTTCATGAAGTTGAGATCCATCCTGTCCTGCATTTATTGTGTAGGCATAATACCCAGTGTCTTTGATTGTCTTTGAAACAAACTTTGCAAATTTACTGTTTTCCAATCTCTTCTTTTTGCAAAACTTTTCAATTGAGTCAACATATTTATCTATGATCATATCATCTTCAAAAAGTTCGATATAATCTTTTTGAAGGCCCAATTTCATATCTTTTAGGGTTTCTTTTCCAATATTTGTAATCAAATCTTCTGATTTTGTC
>CAMOEU010000009.1 GCA_946612575.1 uncultured Clostridia bacterium | reverse complement strand
TTTGAGTCAGCAATATCATCAAACTTCATATCAACATCAGAAAGCTTATCAAAAACTGTTGAATTTTCTCCAACACATTCTGAAACTTTTGACAAAAGCAATTCTTCTTTTTTAGACAATGTGTGTTTTTTACTTCTTAAAACACCTTCAAAATATCTCTTATAATTGCAAAATTTTGCATCCGAAATCAAATTTTTTAATTTTTGATTAGAAAATTTTGAGATTTCAACTCCAACGAAAGTTGTCACATTTGAATAATTTGTCAAAACAAAAGAGACCTTTTCATTCATCTCATTTGCCTTTCGACTTGAGTTGTCTTCGCTAAGTTTTCTGCTGGCATAAAAAACAACAAAACTAAGTTCTTTTTCAAACTCAGTTTCTTTTTCTAGGCATTCAAACAAAATTTTTTCATCTGAGAGTTTGTTTTCATATTTTTTAAATTCGCTTATTCTTGAAGAAAGTTTTTCAAGCTTTTGATAAAAATCTTCATCATTCTTGCAAAATTTTGTAAGATCCCACTTATATTTTTCTTCAATCTCGCTTCTCTTTTTCACAAAAGTCTCCTATCTTGACAAATACTTTTCCATATTAAATTTATTCCAAGGGCTAACACTTTGATCAGGACTTGCAATAAACACCATTTTCTCTTTTGTTGTTGGATGAACAAAACTCAGTTTTCCTGCCCAAAGTCCAAGATTGCTTGTTCTGCCCTTTTCTTTTCCATATTTAACATCGCCGACCAAACTGTGCCCAACATTTGAAAGTTGAAGTCTGATTTGGTGACTTCTTCCAGTGAGAATCTTCACTTCAAGCAAACTTTCTTTTCCATTGTCTTCAAGATAATTATAGACAAGTTCTGCCTTTTTAGCACCATTTTCTGACATAGGAACAATTTTTACAATGTTTTCCTTTTCGTCTTTCTTGAGATAATTTGTCAAATGTCCTGTCTTTTGTTTAACAACACCATTTACAATTGCATAATAAGTTTTTTCAACTTCGTGAGTTTGGAATGCTGCAGAAAGTCTGCTTGCTGACTTAGAATTTCTTGCAAAAACCATTATGCCACCTGTTGGTCTGTCAAGTCTATGAACAAGACCAATAAAAGCATCTCCAGGCTTGTTGTATTTTTCTTTTATATATGCCTTAACAAGAGAAAGCATATCTTCATCCTTGCTTTCATCTGCCATTGTAGGTATGTTTTGTGGTTTTATAACAACAACAATTTGGTTGTCTTCATACAAAACTGTTAGTTTTTCCATATTTTAACTCCCGTTGCTCCGCATGGCAAAACAAGACCATCATTTGATGGAAGTCCTATTTCATCAGCTGTGACATTTTCATTTCCAAAAACACTTTTAAGAATGTTTGCAATAACAGTAGGCTGCAAACCTGTTGTGTATGAGTTTATCAAAACAAAGAGCGGTTTGTCAGACAAAACTTTTTTTGTCAGTGCAACAAAATCACAAAGATTGTCTTCGAGTTTCCACATTTCACCACTTGGACCTCTTCCATAACTTGGTGGATCCATAATGATTGCATCGTAGAAATTTCCTCTTCTGATTTCTCTTTCAATAAACTTTTGACAATCATCAACAATATATCTTATTGTGCTTATGCCATTTAAAGTTGCATTTTCTTTTGCTCTTTCGACCATACCTTTGCTTGCATCAACATGTGTGACAGCCGCCCCAGCCTTTGCACAAGCCACAGAAGCACCACCAGTGTATGCAAAAAGGTTTAGCACTTTGATTGGTCTTTTTGAATTTTCAATAAGCCCCATCATCATTTCCCAGTTCACTGCTTGCTCAGGAAAAATTCCAGTGTGTTTAAAACCCATTGGCTTGACAATAAACTTTATGTTTTTCCAAGAAATGTTCCATCTTTCAGGTATTTGCCTGTTATAGTGCCACATCCCACCGCCATCTCTTCTTTCATAGACAGCATCTGCACCTTTTTTCATATCTTTTTTTGAATGCCAAATAACTTGTGGGTCTGGTCTAAGAAGTGTGTAATCTCCCCACTTCTCAAGCTTTTGACCATCTCCAGTTGAGATAACTTGGTAATCTTTCCAAGTATCTGCAATTCTCATATCCTACTCCTTGCTAGCAAATTTTACATATATTTTTCCATCGCCAACTTCAACACTTCTTTCAATTGTTGGGTTTTTGATGTCAGATTCAATTTTGCTTATCAAAACTTCTTGTTTGATTTTGTCTTCAAAATCTTTCAAGAGTTTCTTAAGTTTTTCGTCATCGCTTGCAAAACTTGCAACAATTCTTTGATCAATTTCAAAATCAGCTTCTTTTCTGAGCACTTGCAAACTTCTTACAAATTCTCTGTAAAGACCTTCCATAATAAGATTTTCATCCAAATTGATATCCAAAACGACTGTGTTTCCGTTTTCGTGTGCAATAACAAAATCTTCTTTTGGTTTTTTCTCAAGGTTGAAAAGTTCGCTGTCCAAATCTTTAAATTCTCCAACAGTCACCTTTCCTTTCTTATATCCAGCCATAACTTCTTTGATTTTGTTTCCAATTCCTGCAAGAGCAGTCTTAAGTTTTTGCACTTCTCCCTTCAAAACTGCACCAGCTTTTTTGAAGTTTACTGACAAGAATTCGTCATTAAACTTGCTGTCATCAACAACACATTCAAGTTCTTTAACATTCAATTCTTCCTTGATAACATCAGACATATTTTCAATTACATCATCAAGATTTTCAACACCAGAAACATACATTTTCTTGAGTGGTTGCTTAACTTTGATTTGATTTTCGTTTCTAAGTCTTTGTGCTGTTGACATAATGTTTCTTGAAATCTCAACAGTCTTCAAAACACCTGGGAAAGACTTGTCATAAATCTTTTCTGGATATCCAGAAAGCATAATGCATTCCTTCTCATCTTTTTCAATTTCTCTGACCATATTTTGCCAAATATATTCTGTGATAAATGGAATGATTGGGCTCATAACACGGATAAGTGATTTGATTGCATAATAAAGGCACCAATATGCTGTAAGTTGGTCTTTCTTGTTTTCTGACTTCCAGAATCTCTTTCTGTTGCTTCTGATATAGAAGTTTGAAATATCATCAACAAGTTTTTCAAAATCCTTAACAACAACATAGTTTTTGTCATCAGCATAGTTTTTGTCGCTGTCTTCAATAAACTTGTTTACAGATTCAATAAGCCATTTGTCCGCAAACTTAAGTTCACTTGCCTTTGGCTTGAAAGAAGCAATGTCAGGATTGTCTATGCAAGCATATGTGTTGAAGAATGTGTAAACATTCCAGAATCCCAAAATCTTTCTTCTTGAGTCATCAGTAAGATTGTATCCAAATCTCATTTCGTTGTTTGGACTTGATGAAGAATAGAGATATCTAATCACATCAGCACCAACCTTGTCAGCAACAATATCCGCTTCAAGAGAGTTTCCACCGCTCTTGTGGAATTCGTTTCCATTTTCATCTTTAACATATTGATATGTGACAATCTTTTTGTATGGAGCTTTTCCTGTCAAAACAACTGACATAATAAGAAGTGAATAGAACCAAAGTTTGATTTGTTCGATCATTTCACAAACATAATCACTTGGGAAGTTTGCTTCAAAGAATTTTTTGTCAGTGAAATATTTCTTTGTGCTGAATGGAGTGATTCCGGCATCAAGCCAAACATCGCCTACTTCAGGCACTCTTGAGATTTCTTTTCCACAATCACATTTGATTTTTATATCATCAATCCAAGGTTTGTGAATGTTTGGCAACTTGTCAACGAGTTCTGGATTTGTTGCTCTCTTCTTCAATTCTTCAAGCGAGCCAACAACATGCACTTTTCCGCATTTTTCACAAACATAGAATGGAAGTGGAAGTCCATAGAAACGGCTTCTTGAAATGTTCCAGTCACCCATATTGTTGAGCCAATCAACCATTCTCTTTTTCGCAAATTCTGGCTTAAACTCAACTTCATCAATTGCCTTGAGAGCAAGTGGTCTAATTTCATCCATTTTGATAAACCAAGCAGAAATAAGCTTGTAAACAAGGTCTGTCTTACATCTCCAACAGAATGGATAGCTGTGCTTGTATTTGTGAGCATACAAAAGTTTTCCATCCTTTTTAAGTCTGTCAACAACCATTTCAACAACATCTGTTGTTTTCTTTCCAGCCAAAAATCCTGTGCTTTCAAGCATAACACCTTGTTCGTTTATTGGGCAGATTTCAGGCAAATTTAATGTTTGTCCAAGTTCAAAGTCTTCAGCACCGCAGCCTGGAGCAATATGAACAACACAAGAGCCTTCCGCATTGTCAACTTCATCCCAAGCAACAATCTTGTGAGCAAACTTTTGATCATTAAGTTCTGGGAAGCAAGTTTCATATTCAAGTCCAACAAGGTCTTTTCCCTTAAATTCTTCCAAAATTTTGACTTCAGTTTTGAGAACTTTGAGTCTGTCCTTTCCAAGAACAATATTCTCCCCTTCAAAATTAACTTTAACATAGTCAAATTCAGGATTGACAGCAAGAGCAACATTTGCAGCAAGTGTCCAAGGAGTTGTTGTCCAAGCAACCATTTTAAAATCTTTTCCCTTGACTGGAAGTTTGATAAACACAGCAGTGTGTTCGACTTCGTGATAACTGCTTGACATTTCGTGTTCTGAAAGGCTTGTCCCACATCTTGGACACCAAGCCATAGGACGATTCTTTTTGATTATCCAACCATGTTTGTCACATTCTTTCAAAAAGTGCCAAATTGATGTGATGTTTTCATCAGAGTTTGTAAAATAAGAGTGGTCCCAATCCATCCATTGTCCCATTCTTATGCTTTGATTTGTCATTTCGTTTGCAAAATAATTGACTCTTTCCATACATTTGTTTGTGAATTTGTCAATTCCATATTTCACAATTTCAGGTTTTCCGTTGAGGCCAAGTTCTTTTTCGACATTAACTTCCACCCAAAGACCTTGTCCATCAAAACCATTTTGATATTGACAATCTTTGCCTTTAAGTGCATTATATCTTATTGTCAAATCTTTGAGCACTCTGCCCCAAAAGTGATGCACACCAAGTCTGTTGTTTGCAGTGGCTGGGCCATCAAGAAACTTGAATCTCTCGTGTCCTTCGTTTTGTTTTTTAAGTTTGTTGAAACTGTCATTTTGTTTCCAATATTTGAGAATATCTTTTTCCATCTCAACGAAATTTGGTAATGTTTGTTCTTTTTTCATTTTGTCCTTTTCCTCAATCAATAATTTTCTAGAATTTTGTTCATCTTAAGCACATCGGCTCCGGTCATTATGCCAAGTGGTTTTTCCTTTGCACCACCGTTTTCTGTGACAAGCACAGCAAGAAGTTTTGAATTTTGGTGAAACAACCCAAGTGCTTGTTCAACTGTTATATCCTTGTTTGCAAAAGCATAATAATCAGAGTTTTCTGTCTTCAAAATCATATCTTCAATTTTCACATATTTAAGATATGTCTCAGCCTTTCCGCCAGAAAGCAAATACTTTCCAAACGAATCCAAAATCTTCTGACCATTTGCAATGCCAATAATCTCGTTATCGTCATTATAGACAGGAAGATTTGAATAACTTGAAGAAGCAATAAGCATAATCACATCTTGCATTGATTTTGATGCTTCAACCATCAAAACATCTCTTCTTGCAACCGTCTCAAGTGCCCTTGGTGGAGTTGTGATAAGTCTTTCAATTTTCTCAATTTTCTCGACAACATCAATATGTGGTTCTGCAATGGTATAATCACCGTTGTCGTGAACAATCGCATTTCTAAGCCTGCCATAACTTATAAGGTCATCTTCATATTTTCTTATGATATAGTTGTAAGAAACAGCTCTTCTCACTGCTTCTGAAAAACCAGAAGTCCTGTTTAAGTTATATCTAGTTTTTATCGCATAATCAATATTGTTGAATGCAGATAAAAATCTCATAGAGTTTGATTTCTTCACACCATCTTTGATGGAATTTTCGTTTAATTCAGTTGGCATAAAAACTCCTTATATTAAAATATAAGGAATTATACTATAAAAAGACAAAAAATCAAAAACAAAATACCGCATTTACAAAAAATTTATGACGGAGAATAAGATAGTGTCGCATTTTCGCCCATAAAAACTTGCGGAATTTTGCCGACAATCACACTTTCTGCAACAAGGACTTCCGTGACACTATCAATTGTTTTTGTGTATGCTGGCAAAATCATACTGACACTTGCAAAAAGTTTCACCGAAATTGTGTGATTTGTTTGATTTATTCCAGCAGAAGAAAAATCACTCACAAACTCGGAAGTCATCGCACCAATTGAAACAAGTTTCAAATTGACTTTTGGACCAATTCCAACAAAAAATGGTATCCCAGAAAATGCACCAAGATTCACATCAACGCCCATATCTCCCATTTTGTCAAGATATACTTGAGCAACTTGATAGAATCTTCTTGCAATCATATTGAGAGCAACCGTCTGCAAAGTGAGAAAAGAAACATTTCCATCAGAATCAAACCTCAAATCGACAAGGTCATTATAAGTTATGTTGTCATCCTTAAGCACATCATAGACAGCATCAGACACAGCAGATGTCGAAAGTGAAAAAACTGCCTCCCTTGTTGCCTCAATCACAATTGGGTTGACAACAAACTCAACATAGAAAAAAATCAAAACAAAAAAGAGAAAAACAAAAGCCAAAACAGCCTTTCTTTTTCTCTTTCTTTTTTTCTTCTTCCTTTTGTCAAAATAATCCATTTATATATATTTATGAAAGAAGAATTAAAAATTTTCATAAAACAATTTTGTCTATATATTGTGTATTATGCTTTGCATACCACACAACAGCAGGTGTATTATGTTATTTCTTGGTATGTGATTTGAAAATGAGTGCAAAGATAAAAGCAAAGAAAATTGCTGCCGCAATTCCACCAGCAGTCGCCGCAAGACCACCTGTGAAAATCCCCAAAAAACCATTTGTTTTAACAGCTCCAATTGCACCCTTTGCAAGCGATGCACCAAAGCCGATGATAGGGACATTTACACCCGCTTTTGCAAAATCTGATATATATTCATAAACTCCCACCGCCTGTAAAAGCACACCCAGCATTTCAAATGTCACCAAAATTCTTGCAGATGTTATGTTTGTTGTGATAATCAACACCTCACCAATCATACACACAAGACCACCAACAAGAAAAACAATTAAATATGTCAAAAAAATATCCATAAAAACTCCTTATGCTTCAATCACAATTGCATGACAAACCCCTGGCACAGTATCACCCTGCTGGCTGGAAGTTGTACTTAAAAGTGCTCCCGTAGGCATAAACAAAACCTTTTTATATTGACCTTCTTTAAATTTTTTGAGTATATAAGAATTCAAAACAGTTGCACTGCATCCCGCACCAGAACCACCACAAAGTGTGTTTTGGTTATATTTGAAATACATCTGTCCACAATCGCCGTAATTTACACCAAGTTTATAACCTTCCTCTTCCATCAAATCAACAAGAATTTCTGCACCAAGTTTTCCTAGATCACCTGTCACAATAAGGTCATAATCTTCTGGCTTTGTGTTTGTGTTTTTAAAGTGATTGAGCATCGTATCTCTCGCTGCAGGTGCCATTGCAGCACCCATATCATTCACATCTCCAATTCCCCAATCAACAACTTTTCCAAAAGTCACACTTGAAATATGTGGACCATCACCTTCCTTTGAAAGCACACATGCACCCGCTCCCGTGACAGTCCACTGCGAAGTTGGAGGTCTTTGATTTCCAAGCTCAAGCGGAAATCTATATTGCCTTTCTGCAGTCGAAAAATGCGAACCTGTGCAACATACAATGTGTTTACAATATCCACCATCAATCAAAACTGAGCCAACCGCCATACTTTCTGCCATTGTCGAACAAGCACCATAAACACCAATAAATGGAAATTCAAATGCCCTTGCTGCATACGACGAACTTATAATTTGGTTAAGCAAATCTCCACCAATCATCAAATCGATCTCTTTTGCGGTAAGTTTTGACTTTTCAATCACTCCTGAAAGAGCGGTCTCCATCATTTTTCTTTCCGCTTTTTCAAAAGTATCCTCTCCAAAGTGATCATTTTTCATCACATAATCAAAATAAGGTCCAAAATTCCCCTTTCCTTCTTTTGGCCCAGCAATTGCATAAAACCCAACAATTTTGGGCTTGTTTTTGAGTATTATTGTTTGTTCTCTTTCCATATCTTCCCCTTAAAACATCCCTATAATCCAATAAATAAACCCAACAAGCACACTTGAAACTGTTCCGAAAACAATAACAGGACCTGCTATGGTAAACATTTTCACACAAATTCCATAAATGATACCTTCACTCTTAAATTCGATTGAAGGACTTGCAATGGAGTTTGAAAAACCAGTTATTGGCACAATCGACCCACCGCCTGCAAATTTTCCGATTTGGTCATAAATTCCAAGCCCAGTCAAAAATGATGCCAAGAAAATAAGGACAATAAGTGTTATTGCCCAGGCAGAAGCCTGCGACATATATGGGAAAAGAACCATAATAATATCATTTATCCCTTGCCCCAAAACACAAATAAGTCCACCAACAATAAACGAATAAAAAAGAGTTGGCCAAGGGTGTGTTTTAGGGATTTTTGAATTGACATAACGATTGTATTGCAAATTTCTTTGTTTATCTTCCACAAAAAACTCCTTTAAAACATTCTTGACACAAAATTTACATTTAAACAAGAATATTTTTTTGCAAACAAATCAAACTAAAACAAAAGGATGGTTTTTATGAAGAAGTTTTTATTTTCAATTTCAATAATTTTGTTGTGTGTTTGCCTTGTTGGTTGTGGAAATCAAACGGACGAAACACTTTCCGAGCTTTCAACCCAACTCGACAAAACTGCAAACACCGTGAGCAGTTTTGCAAGTGTGACACCAAGCGAAATCTCATTTGACAATTCAAATGATTCTGCCGAACTTTACGAGCAAAGCGAACAAACTCAATCAGCATTACTAGACGGACAATATTATAAAGCCCAAATTCTTGAAAAAACAGCTCAAATTAAGACAAAATTGTCTAAAGATGTAAACTTGTCCAACTCTCAAAAATCCGCCTTAAAAGAGCATATTTTGACTTTGGAAAAATACACAAAATCAATCGACGAAAGCAAAAGAGATATGGAAAACAGTGTAAAAAATCTTCCAGCACTCAAAAGAAACATCAACAAAAATAAAAGAAGTCTTCAAGCAAAATTAAACAAACTCTCTTGCAATGAAAATTTGAGAGAAGCATATTATCAAAATCTGCTAAATACTCTTGACAACATCGAAAACTGTTTGGAAGACAGTGAAGCGGGAATCTCAGAAACTGAAACACCACAAAAAGAAAGCGAATTTAAGAAAAACATTGACACATATAGACCAATTGAGAGAAAACAAAGGTCTGTCAAAGACACTCAGCCAGTAAGAAATATCGACACATATGGGCCAAGAACAAGAAACATTGATTCATTCAGAAATCCTTACGGCTATGGAATAAATTCTCCTTACAACAACGGCTATAGCGGAATGCCTTACAATATGCCTTACAATATGCCATACAACAATCCATATGGATTTGGACCTTACAACAATTTTGCAAACCCATATAATGGACTCAATTCAAACAACATAAACCGCCTTGACTATGAGAAGCAAACGATGACAATTGAAAAAAGCGAAGATAAAGATGAAAGCGAAGAAGCAATCACAGCATCAGCAATAAACAAAGACATCAAAAACATAAAAAGAAAAACCAACGATTTAATTGACGAAACTCAAGAAGGAATTGTGGTTGCACATTAAAAAAATCTATCCAAATGGATAGATTTTTCTTATTATTACCAACGACCTCCGCCGCCACCGCCGAATCCGCCGCCAGAGAATCCACCTCCGCCGCCAAATCCTGACGAGCTGTGACTGGAAATCGAGCCACCTGTGCTTTGAGACCTATATCTTGTTGTGCAAGCCTGAGAAATTGAACCAAAACTTCTGTTTAGATAAACAAAATGCACATAAGTGAATCTTGGGCTTGATGATTCATACCAATCAGGTTTGATGATGTCAACATTCTCAAATTTCTTCATATAAACATCAGAAACACCCAAAACATATGCATAAGGCAAAACTTCAAAGAACAAATTTGGATTTTCATTTACAAGCATTTCCATTCTGTCTTTTTCAGCAGTTTCTATAAATGCTTTAAGTCCCCTAATTTCACCCAAAAGCCTCTTACCTTCCTTAGAATATCTTTCGATAGTCAAAAGAAGAATTAGATAAATTGCAGGCAAAATTGCAATGATTATTCTTGTGAAGAATGGGTCTGTATAACCCTCAATCAAGCACATAAATGCAATCAGAAGTCCATATATTGCCACAACTTCTATCGACAGAATGGTCCAGAATTTCTTTGCATTTCTTTTATATCTGTTTTGCACTGTCACTCCAATAAATGAAACAGCAGCAAGAAGCAAAATATACAAAACGGCTTGCAAAATAAACTGTCCACCTCTTAGATATGATTGAAAAACAGACTTAACAAACAAAAGGAAAATTGCAAAAAGCATAAAAGTCTGACATTTTGAAATTGTTGATTTTGAATTTGAGAAGTTTGAAGACATCTCTTTCTCGACAGAATCGGCACACTTATAACCTGTGTTTAATGACAAATTCAAATTATTTGCCGAAACCTTATCACTGTTTCTAAACATATCCTTAAACAAGATTTCTTCGTGTTTTTTGCTTCCACTTGGCAAATCTTTAAGTTTTTGAATTGTTATATTTTTGTCTTTTTCAATTATCTTAACACAGCCTTTTGAAGCCCAGTATATAATAAGTGCAGAAAGATCGTCACCTGTTATCTCTTCGTCATTCAAATATCCAACTTCAGTTGGAGTCATTCCCTTTGGTGCAGAAAAATTGACCACTGGCACGACAGGCATTTTTTGTTTGTGTTTGAAGAGCATAAACAACAACACAACCACACAAAGCACTATCGCAACAATCATAACAATATCAAACACATAACTTCTTGAATATTTAAAGTAGCCATTTTCAAGTGAAGTGAATGCTGTTATCGCCTCACCAAACTCAAGTCCCAAGCCATCATTTATATAACCCGTCAAAACTTTTCCATCTGCAGAAAGATTATGTGTGATTCTTGAACTGTCATCAGCACTTTGACCATACTTTCCAACATAGAATTTGAAATTATCTTCCACCTTTTTAGGGAAAGTTATTGTGAAGGTCACATTGTCAATATCTGTGTCCCAGCCCGTGCCGATGATGTTGTAATAAAACATATCCATTGAAGCATCTCTGTCATCTCCAGGATTGATTGTGTATTGCAAACTATAAGTCCTGTCTGAGCCAGAAGAGTTATAAACTCCCCTTGTGCCAATTATATAAACTTCAAAATCACCGTTGGACTCATATCTCCACTTATCTCCGCTTGTCATCTTAAAATCAGAGATGGTGTTTTTATAGTTTTTTGAAACAAGATTTCCTTTTTTGTCATAATATTTTGCCGTTTGATATATTGGCAGATATCTATAAATCCCCTGAGAAGACACATTGAAATGCACATCAATATCTTCCTGCACATTATATGACCCATCTTCTTGCACTTCAATATTGACATTATAACTATTTATATAATAGCCATTATCTTGCACCATTTCATCAGAAGAGCCTATAGAATGAGAAAAAATCACTGGCAAAGCAATGCCAATGACCAAAAAGATTATTAATGGTATAAAATACAAATATCTTTTTTTCATATAAAACTAAAACTTAACTTGTGGAGCTTTTCTTTCTTCTTTGTCTTCAATTTCAAACAAAGCACTCTTTTCAAAACGATAATGTCTTGCAATAATGTTTGAAGGGAAAACTTCTCTTGCAACATTATAAACTTTCACACAGCCATTGTAATATTTTCTTGCAGAAGAGATTTCTGTTTCAAGATTTTTGAGAGATCCTTGAAGATCCATAAAGTTTTGATTTGCTTTAAGGTCAGGATAATTTTCTGTGATAGAGAAAAGTGTTTTCAAAGTGCCAGTAAGCACATTTTCAGCCTTGTTTTTATCTTCAATTGTCCCAGCATTCATAGAGTCATATCTTGCTCTCATAACCTTTTCAAGTGTTTCTGTTTCGTGTTTTGCAAAACCCTTTACAGTTTCAACAAGATTTGGAATGAGATCATATCTCTTTTTCATATACACATCCATAGTTGAATATGCTTCATCGACATTATTTCTAAGTCTGATAAGTTTGTTGTATGTGCCAATCCACCACAAAACAACTGCAACGATTGCCAAAACCACAACAGCAGCAACAGCAATTCCAATTATTGCACCAATGCCCATAATTTACCTCCGTATATTTTTATTTTATCATATAGAAAACTATTATCAAAACAAATTATTGATTTTGCTCAAGTTCGGCTTGATGTTTTCTGATAAAGTGCAAAGCAACTCTTCCCAAGATGAAAATCACAAACAAAACAGCAAACACAATAAAGTAATACAAAATTGTCGAGTTATCACTTGAGAAAATTGATTTTGTTTGTCTGAATGAAACCACAACATCAACATCATCAGTCACTTCATCAATTGTGAAAGTTCCGTTTTTAACCTCAACAACTTTTCCATCAATTGTGACAAAATCAATCGCATATCCAGTGTTTGCAGATAGAGTTATTGTCAAATTTTTAGTTCCGTATGCAATTTTTGACAAATCCGAGCCAACATAACTTGCACAAGAATTAACATATGAAATGTCAACAGCATAATATGCTTGTTCGAAAATAACATCAACATTTTTGTCTGTTCTTATGTTTGAAATTGTATAAGATCCGTCACTATTTGCAAGAAGAATACTTCCATTCACATTCACTCTAACAACTTTAAATCCAATATCATTTTCAACAGTAAATGTGATATTGTCACCTTTTTCAACTTCTAAATAAGAATAATTTTCATCACCAATCTTAATTTTTCCGTTTAAGCAATTAAAATTGATATGGAAATCATTTGACTCAGCAGCATTGTATTCAATGTCTGTGGCAGAATTGATTGTCACTTCTTTTTCTTCGCTAACATCAACCTCAGCACCAGAAATTGTTATGTCTCTCACATAGCATCCATCTTGAGCTTCAATTTTGATTGTGTAAGTAATTCCGTCATAAAATTTGAAATCGCTATCAATTATTTCGCCGTTTACATAGACAACAAGATATTGAAATTTGCTTCCAAAAATGTCACTAACAGAGTAAGCAGTCTTTCCTGCAACATTCACAATTTGAGAAGTCACTGTATCTAGTGTTTCATTATACATATCTTTAAATCTGATTTTAAATGTTCCACCTGAATTTGCTGATGTCAAATTTGAAACTGTCACATTAAAGACATTTTTGCCACCACTTGATGCATCATTGTCTTTTGTCACAACTATTTTTGTTAATGGCAACTTTATTGACCCTGAAATCGATTGCACTACGACATTTGCACCATTAACAACTACAGTATAACTTACAGTGTTTTGACTTGACATATTTACATACTTCGTTGTTGGTAAATTTTGCAAAATTTCAAAAGTCATGCTGTGATAGTTTGCTGAATATGAGTTTGCAAAACTTTCTGCAACATCATTATATCCATAAACATCACCACCCTTCATATTGAGTGTTTGATTTCCGATTTCAGTCAATACTTTACCAAAGCAAATTTCTGTAAGTTTTGTTTGACTAAGTGCATTTTTGCCGATAGTAGTCGTTTTAAACAATTCAAGTGTTTCAATTGATGTGTTGTAAAGAGCAAGATTGTCAAGTTCAGTGATATTGTCAACATCAAAAGTTTTCAAATTTACACAACCTCTAAATGCATTTGCACCAATTGAAATCTCATTTCCTGAATAATAAACTTCTTCAAGAGCAGTATTTGTCTTTGAAGATGAATAGAATGCTTTTTCAGAAATCTTTGTAATTGTGCTTGGAAGCCTCAAAATCTTTACATAACAAGTTGTTGGGAAAGCAT